>CANPZK010000070.1 GCA_947588875.1 uncultured Clostridia bacterium | reverse complement strand
CTTTTGTCAAAGTGAACCCGTGGTATTTCTCGTTTTTTTCCTCAAAAATCCGAACTTCACTTTGGCAATTTAGGTTCCATAACGCTTTTTCAAGCCGTTCCAAAGGGCGATAAAATGGACTTCATAGTGCAGAAGGCGGTTGAGCTCGGCGTATCGCGCATCGTGCCGTTTATAAGCGCGCGCTGTGTTTCCCGCCCCGACGAAAAGCAGGCGGCAAAAAAGGTTATGCGCTGGCAGAAGATAGCTCTGCACGCAGCGGAACAATCGCGGCGCGGCATTATACCGACGGTAGAAAACATAACGGACATAAAAAATGCCGCCGAATCGGCGGCGGGACTTGAAAGCTCTGTCGTGTTTTACGAATGCGGGGGAGAATCCCCATCGAGGGTCATAAACGGCTCTGCCGATGAAATAGGGATATTTATCGGCAGCGAGGGTGGATTTGCTCCGGAGGAGATAGCGCTTCTGCGCGAGTGTGGAGCCTCGGTCGCAACACTCGGAAAAAGGATACTGCGTGCGGAAACGGCTCCGCTCGCAGCCCTGTCCGTTATAATGTACATAACGGGAAATCTCGGCTGATACCGGCACAAAGGGTCTGCACGCTTTAAACGGAGATGGTCACAATAAAAGGAAGAGGAGAATTGATATGATAGGAATTATATGCGCCCTCAAAATCGAGGTTGAGGGACTGATAGAAAAAATGGAGAGCGCCGAAGCCGTGACAAGGGCAAAAATGACTTTTTACAAGGGCAAGGCGTTTGGAAACGATATAGTCGCCTGCGAATGCGGCATAGGCAAGGTGAACGCCGCCATGTGCGCCCAGGTGATGATAGACCTGTTTGCCCCGTCGATGATAATAAACAGCGGCATAGCCGGCGCGCTAAGTGAGGAAACACAGATAGGCGACGTTGTTATTTGCAGCGACGTTGTACAGCACGATATGGACGCGACCGAGATCGGCGAGCCGCTCGGGCTGATTCAGTTTAATGATTGCACACTTATTGAAATCAAGGCTGACGATGAAATAATCCGCGCCCTCGAATCGGCGTGCCAACGAATCGAGAACACCAAATACGAAACAGGCAGGATAGCGACCGGCGACGTATTTGTTTCCGCGAAGGAAAGACGCAGAAAAATAAACTCTGTCTTCGGCGCGATAGCCTGCGAGATGGAGGGCGGCGCGATAGCTCAGGTGTGCTTCCGCAACGACGTTCCCTTCGGCATCACGCGCGCCATATCCGACAGCGTAAGGGACAACGAGTTCGTGGATTTTTTGAAATTCAGAGAATACGCCGCCGAAAAATCAATCAGGATCCTTTGCGAATTTCTTCGCTCTCAAACCGCTCGGTAATGTCTATCACCTTTCCCGCGTCGCCCGATTTATCGCCTCGCTTATCCTCGCTCGGGAACATCATGCCCCATACCTCATATATTAAACGGACGGCAAAAATTAAAAGACAAAATTCTATCATTCCCAACCACTCCCATCTTTAATTAAGATTATACCCTCTCGTATGCAAGCATTTTGGCGTAAAATGTCAAATACTTTCCATCTATAATATTTTATGTTGTTTCACCAAAAAACGTCTGTAATCTTTGGTAATAATACATTGGCGAAGTGACATTTTTTTACCTCTTGAACAAAAATAATTAAATATGCTGTGCAATAAACACGCTTATGTTACTGTTTTTTATTGGTAAAATAAATAAATTAATTCTCCGCGCCACCGTTTTATTGTATGACAAACAGAAAATTTTATTTTTTGCGATTTTAATTGCAAATTAATTTGACAGACTAAAAAAAGGGGCATATAATAATTTCATGGTCGGTTTGACAAAAAGCACTTAACGCAAGTATGAAAGGAAGGCAATAAACACTATGGCAACTAAAAAAACAACAGCTAAGACTGAGACAAAAGCAACAGAGGTTAAGGAAACCGCTAAGGCAACAACTAAAACAGCAGCTGCCAAGACTACGACTGCCGCTAAGGCTGAAGCCAAGCCGGCAACAAAGGCCGCAGCCAAGACAGAGGAAAAGGCTGCTCCGGAAAAGCAAGCAACAGCCGCTGCTAAGAAGCCCGCTGCCAAGAAAACAACAACGGCTAAAGAGACTAAGACATCCGTATACATTGAGTTCAACGGCGCTAAGGTTGCTGTTGACGAGGTAGTTGAGAACGTCAAGGCTACCTACAAGGCAAACGGCGGCAAGGCTGCTATCAAGACTCTTGAGATTTATGTAAAGCCCGAGGAGCAGGCTGCTTATTTTGTAGTAAACGGCGAGCTTGAAGGCAACAGAATGGACGTATATTTCTGCTGATAGATATACGGCGCACTAAGGTTTATCAATACTGATTTTTAAATTGTTAACCGACATGGGACGAGCGTTGCTCGTCCTTTTTTATTTTTATATATAGGATTTATAAGCCCTTGATTACGTCGTTCCGCGCCGTTATGCCTTTAGGGATTCGAGCGTGTGACCGAGCTTCGGGCGGCGGCCCGCGCGGCGAAGCCGCGCTGAAAAACGCGGTGCCCACATCGCTGAAACGCCCGGCAGTCCCTGCCCCGCCGCGTTTTTTGCCCAACGCCGCGCCGCGGCGTTGGGCGGCCGCCGCCCGCCTTTCCCCGTAAAGCACACAGCCGGAACGAGGCGGCGCGGAGGAAAAACAAAGCGATAAAAATTTCATCTCCCCTCTTGACAAGTATACGCCAACTGTATATACTGTATATACACAGTCAAGGGAGGTGCCTGCTTGAACATATTTATAAAAAATTCGGGCGGAGAGCCGATTTATGAGCAAATATACGCCCAAATAAAGCTCGCAATAATATCCGGCGAGCTGAAAACAGACGAGCTGCTGCCCTCTATCAGAAATCTCGCAAAAGACCTAAGGGTAAGCGTAATAACAACAAAGCGAGCCTATGAGGAGCTTGAGCGCGACGGCTATATATACACCTCGCCCGGCAAAGGCTGCTTTGTGTCGAAGCAGAATATACAGCTGCGCCGCGAGGAGAGCCTGCAAAAAATAGAGGAGCACCTGAGACTTGCGCACGAAATAGCGAGGACAAGCGGAATCAGCCGAGACGAACTGCTTGAAATATTTGAATTGATGGGAGAAGAATAAAATGAAAAACGCCATTGAAATTACAGGTCTGACAAAGAAATACAAGAGCTTTACCCTCGACAACATCAGCCTCTCTCTGCCGAGCGGCTGCGTGATGGGACTTATCGGAGAAAACGGAGCCGGCAAAAGCACGATAATAAAGCTCATATTCAACACGATAAAGCGGGACAGCGGCGAGATAAAGGTTCTCGGGCGCGACAACCGCGACCGTTTTGAGCAGGTCAAGCAGGACGTCGGGGTAGTGCTTGACGAGGCGTGCTTTCCCGATTGCGTAAAGCTAAGGGACATAGACGCTATAATGAGGAATATATACAAAAGCTGGAGCAAAAAGCAGTTTGACTCGTACTGCGAAAAATTCTCGCTGCCCCGCGATAAAAAATTCAAAAGCTTTTCAAGGGGAATGAAGATGAAAACCTCGATAGCCGTCGCTCTCTCCCACGGTGCAAAGCTCCTCGTTTTAGACGAGGCGACCTCCGGACTCGACCCGATAATCCGCGACGAGATACTCGACAT
The DNA here is from genome assembly GCA_947588875.1 of uncultured Clostridia bacterium. GTDB lineage: Bacteria > Bacillota > Clostridia > Oscillospirales > Acutalibacteraceae > UBA7067. The sequence continues at coordinate 6,339 of CANPZK010000070.1, read as the reverse complement.
ATTCAACGAATTCACCCGCGACGAGGAGCACTCCATACTTGTGTCGTCGCACATAATAAGCGACCTTGAAAAAATATGCGACTACATAGCGTTCATTCACAAGGGAAAACTGAAATTCTGCGAGGAAAAGGACGCGCTGCTCGAGAGGTATTGGGTGATACACTGCGGCGAGGAGGCCTTCAGAGCGCTGCCGCACAACAGGATAGCGGGCTATAAAAAGTCGAAGTACGAGGTCGAGGCTTTGATAACCGACGGAGCGATGCCGAACGGTATTCTTGCGGAGCGACCGAGCATAGAGGATATTATGCTTTTTATGTCAAGGGGGGACAAATAACTTGAAAGGCACGTTTATAAAAAATCTGATATTTCTTCGCAGCGGCAGTATGAAAATCTTTTTAATTTTAATGTTGACATTAGAGTTTGCCGTTACGCTTATACTTCTATTGCCTGACGCCTTTATGAGAAACTCGGTTCTAAAATCGCTTATATTCTCTGTTTTTCCCCTTGCCGTGACCGTCCAAATGTTTGAATACAACAGCCGGTGCAAATGGGATATTTACGTCGATTCGCTGCCACTCAGCCGCAGCGGCATTGTCAGGGGCACATATGCCTTTTCAATCGTTTTGTACGCCGCCATGCTCGCTTTTGGAGCCGCAGTCTACATAATATTCTCAGCACTGTTTTTACACGGTCCAAACCTTGATAACGCGTTTACTTTATTTTGCTTTCCGCTTGCAATCTTAATGTTCATAACCGGTATCTCTCTGCCGTTTTATTATAAATTCGGTTATTCGATATTCAAGGTCGCTATGCTCGTTGGAGTTGGGTGCGCCGGAGGCATTATCGGAGGCATTATAGTCCATACGCTTGGCGAAAATGCCATTATAGGCGAAAATGTCGGGCGCGGCAATTCGGTTTTGAATTTTATCCCGCCTGAATTCACCCTTATATCTCTTGCAGTCGGGGCTATCCTTTACCTCGCGTCAATGCTGCTGTCGGGAAAGCTGTACAAGACTGTTGACCTGTAAATCCAAACCTTGCTATCGCGGCGACCTCCGCCGCAAATATATCATATCAACAATAATCGAGGTGTGTCACATATGAAAGGTATAATAATAAAAAATTGGCTCGTCATTCTGCGCCAGCTGAAGATAAACGCAATTGTTTTTATACTTGCCGCCGCGTTAATCCTCATAAATACATTGAATAATGACAACGCATCTTTATCGCTCACACTGGTGATGGTAATAAGCTCGTCTTATATGAACCTGTCGTTGGTAATCGCGCTTGCGGAATACAGCAACAGGAACAAATGGGAATCATACTCGAGTGCGCTTCCCTCCGGCAGAAGAGGCTCTGTATGGGGAATGTATATGTTCGCGCTTTCATATTTCGTCATAGCCTCCGCAATAGAGCTGATTATTTTTTCGATAATTTCCTTATCGCTATACTCATATATTCCGGACGCGGGTACAATGGCTTCATATGCCTTGGCGCTGTTGTCCATACCTATGATACATTCGTCGCTGACCCTGCCCTTCCTATACAAGCTCGGCTTTACGGCATACAGAGCAGTCACCATGATAAGCGTGGTCCTAATAATAATCCCATTAATATTTGAATTAAAGGCTCCGCCTGAAACTGCGTTGTTTTTTATTCTGTTTACCGCCGCCGTTTTGCTGTTTTTATCCTCAATGCTCCTGTCGGAGCGGCTTTACAAAACCGTAGAAATATAGTAGTAGAGCAGTCCGTTTAAGCTCTGACGAGCAAAGCTTCGCGCGGCGGCAATTTCGCCGCTCAGTCAGACAAGCCTGTCATTCCTTTTTTCGATTTAAAATATTCCAAAATCACAAAAGCATAGGAGTGGAAAATAATGGATAAAAAAAGCAGAAACAGAGAAATCAGGAGAATATCAAGCTCCGTATCTCTTACGCTCATAGTCTATTTTATTCTATATACGGCGCTGAACGTTGGAATACAACTCGTCCTTGATATTTTATCGCATAACAGAATAATACCCGACGCGGGAATTTTGAATTTGATTGTTTATTCCCTGCTTTATCTTATAATAGTTCCAATCTCGCTCTTGTGCTTTTATAAGCTGTTCGGCAGAAAAAGCGGATACCGCTTTTCCGACTGTCTGAAAAAGCCGGAAAGATCCGTCGGCTGGGTTGCAAAGTGGATAATAATTTCACTCGGACTAATATATATCGCAAATATGCTTTCAAGCCTGTTTTTTGCCCTTCTGCAAAACAGCACGGGCTATGAGCTTACCTCAAAGGAGCTTCAAGTGGGAGATTCGATATTAGGCGTTATTCCGTCGATCATCGCCGTATCTGTATTAGCTCCGATTTTTGAGGAGATTTTCTTCAGAGGAACGCTCTGCCGAGGAATTGAGCCCATGGGACAGTGGTTCGCCGCGATAACGTCAGGACTGGTCTTCGGGCTTTGGCACCTGAACTATTCACAGCTCGTTCCAGCCGCCGCGATGGGTACGATTGCCTCACTGCTCTATCTGAAAACGCGGTCGGTATATCCCTCGATAATAGTCCATTTTCTTGTAAACTCGTTTTCGGTCGCCGCTCTGCTCTGTATGAACGGGCTTGATATAGACAGGCTCTCATCCGGCACAGACATAAACTACGCCCTCTCCAAATTGCCGCAGCTGCTTGTGATTTCACTTTTCGGACTCCTTGTCTTTGGCTTGATGATAACCTCGCTTGTGCTTCTTATTATCGAGCTTGTAAGGCGCAGAGGCAGAGCGGGAATGCTGCGCGGCGCTTTCGACTGCGGCGTGCTGAAACGCGCCGCCGTATATATTTCCGCTCCCGCCACAATTATCGTCTTTGCGTTTATGATAACCGTAACCGTACTAAACGCTATGGGATATAACATAATGTGAACACAAAGGCTTTACAACTCAGGCAGCGCTTTCTCATTTCCTGCGCTGTCGGCGCAAAAACGATTTTTATACAAGATAAGGGGCGGCCCAAAAGGTCGCCCCTTATCTTCTTTTGTTTTTTTCAATAAATTTCTCGCTCTGCTCGTCGGCTCTCGACGCGGCGCTGCATATAGCCGCCGCAAACACACCGACAAATCCGCCAAACACCGCTCCTAAAATGAACTGTACCATTTTCACACCTCGCATACTCTTATAAAAGCATTTCCCTCTGCTTTCAGAATATGCAGCCGGCATAAATTTTGCGGCTTTAATTTCGCGATTATAAAAGGTCTTGTATTTGCCGTCTGAGCGGCGGCAGACGCGATAGTCTATATTACTCCAAAATTACTCCAAAGCCTCCGCTACGCTTTTTAAATGCTCCCTGATTTTCAGCCTTTGCGGACAACGGCTCTCGCACTTCCCACAGCCTATACACTCCGAGGCTTTGCCGTGCTCCTTGTTGAGATTAGAATAATAAGTCGAGGCCACTATGCTCTGCCCCGCGCCGAAGCGTTTTAAATTATTATATATCGCAAAATATTCGGGGATTGCGATTTGCTTCGGACAGCCGTCAACGCAGTATCTGCACGCCGTGCATGGAATCGCTATTCCGCCGCCGATTATCTGCGCGACGTTCATAAGCAGGCTTATCTCTGCGCTGTCGAGCGGCTTAAAATTCTTCATATAGCTCAGATTGTCGTTTATCTGCTCCATATTGCTCATTCCCGACAGCACGGTCATAACATTTTTCGGGGTCGCCGCAAAACGCACCGCCCACGACGCCGCCGACATATCCGGCTGCGTGTTTTTCAAAAGCGTTTGCGCCTCCTCGGGTATCTCCGCGAGAGAGCCGCCCTTGACCGGCTCCATAACTATTACCGGCTTATTGTGGCGCACCGCCGTTTCATAGCACTCCCTCGCTCTTATCGTCGGGTCCTCCCAATCGAGGTAGTTTATCTGGAGCTGAACGTACTCCGTTTCCGGATGCTCGGTGAGTATTTTGTCTAAAAGCTCGGGCGAGTCGTGGAACGAAAATCCGATATGCTTTATCCTGCCCTCTCTCTTTTTCTCGGCTATAAATTCAAACGCGCCGACCCTTTGGGCTGTCTCGTAATTTTCCGTTCCGAGCGCGTGCAGCCAGTAGTAGTCAAAGTATTCTACCCCGCACCGCTTTAGCTGTTCATCGAAAAACTCCTGCATCTGCTCGGCGCGCTGAACATAAAATATCGGCAGCTTATCCGTCACCGTAAAGCTCTCTCTCGGATAGCGTTCAACCACCGCTTCTCTGAACGCCTGCTCGCTCATACCACCGTGATACGGGTAGGCCGTGTCAAAGTAGGTTCCCCCGACGCTAATAAAGGCGTCCGCCATCTCCTTGAATTTTTCCATGTCGATTCTTTTTTCATCTCCGCCTAAGGTCGGCAGCCGCATAAGGCCAAAGCCAAGCTTGAGCATTACAAATCTCCTCCTGTTAAGTTCTTTTTTATTAATTAAGCCCGAGGCAGCGCCTTATTTTATGGCGCTCCTTAAGCGGGCACTCAAAACACCAACGCCCACACTGCCGCAAAGACGGCTATCAGCAGCAAGACCAAAATATTTATTTTTATCTTTGAAACGATAACTCCAACCAGCTCGCGCAAAAAGGCGTTCGGCCAGAAGTACCATTTTGTTTTACTTCCCATTCCCTCCGCGTGCAGACCGAGACTCTCGGCGAAAATCCCGCTTCGGAAAACGTGGTAATTCGTTGTTGAAAACGCCACCTTGCTATTCGGCTCTATCGAGTCGATTACCCTCTTTGAAAACAGCATATTTTCATATGTGGTCGTCGACTTGTTCTCCATTATTATTTCGTCCTCGGGTATCCCGTTTGCAACAAGGTAATTTCGCATAGCCTCGGACTCCGACATTATCTCGTCCGGTCCCTGACCTCCCGATGGAATGAATACCGCAGATTTGCCCGTCACCGCCTTCTGACTTTTATAAAATTCGATAGCTCGGTCCACTCTTCCTCTCAAAAGCGGCAGCAGGGAACCGTCCTTCGCTATTCCGCAGCCGAGTATTATTATGTAATCCTTGTCATATTCCGGCTCGTGCCGCGCCGCCTTGACTCCGCAAACAATCGCTCCGAAGAGCAGATTTTCAATATAGCACAGCGTTACGCATACAAAGATACTTACCATAGTTTCGATTTGCTTCAGGGTCACGTTTACGCCTTCGGCGGGAGCAAAGAGCGCGTCGAGTATTCGGCTTGAAAACAGCGTTAAAAACACGCCGACTATAATAAAGACGCTGAATATTATTCCCAGAAGATTTGCCGGTCTGAAGCCCTCGTGGCGCACAAGAGAGATATTGCTTGTCGACAGTGCCACAGCGATTATAATTATCAAGGGCGTGGATAAAAAAACAAACATCAGAGTCGACGATATGGTCATATCCACCACCGCAAACGTCGTCATATCTTCAACCGAGAGCGTACAGTCGCTCCTCATGCACATCATGAAATGTGTTATAATCAGGTTCAGCGAAAACAGAGCCATACCGAGATAAAAAATATTTTTATATGAAAAAATTGATATTTTGCTCTGCTTTATATATGAGGTGACCATGGTCGCCATAAGCACCGCGCAGAAAATTATCGCTGCGCCGATTATGCCCTCAAGTCCTTTAAAGTCGCTTCCGTTGCAAAAAATGATTCCGAGCTGATTTACTCTCATAACGATCGAGGTCGAACCGCAATCATTGTAAATTATTTCGACGTCCGTTTCCCCGGGCGACAGGGACTTAAATGTTATAAGATTGTTATCCGGGGAAATATCAACACATTCAACTATGCCCTCGGCGCTGAATCTGACCTCTATGTTTTCATCGTTTTCAATTAACATTCCGCGAAGCTGATAGGTCTGACCGTTTACCCATATGTAGAAGAACGCCGCGACCGCTAATACAACGGCTGTGGATATGAGTAGTATCGCATTTCTGTTTCTCATCTTTTTTATTTTTTTCATTGACCTCAGCTCCGGTGTTTTGATACCTGATATTATATCATTGTTTTACCTTCAATTCAACTTTTTGCATCATAGTTGCGGCGGCCGGAGGGATTTATTGTTTTGAGGGATTTACAGGGGCGGGTTCGGGGCGGCGGCCGGCAGCTTTCCGCCCTCCGGCGGAAAGCTGCGGAAAACGCGGCGCAAAGGTTTTTCCTTGACAGGGAAGCCTCCGCGCCGCGCCGCGTTTTCACGTGCGCGCCCGCGGGCGCGCACGGGCCGCCGCCCCGAACCCACAGTTCTACGCCGCAAAACAGAGATAAATCCCCAAAACGCGAGCCTGCCGACGCACATCGAAAGCTCAAAGGCTCGTGCGCCGACAGGCTGAAATCACTTTACTATGCTGACGTGCGG
>CANPZK010000069.1 GCA_947588875.1 uncultured Clostridia bacterium | reverse complement strand
TTGAATTAAAATATTCGGAGGTCGAAATTTTGGCTGAAAAGAAAAAAAGCGGAGCGTCAAGGGGAAAAAGCTCCGCCAAGGCAAAATCCTCCGCGGGAGGAACAAGGAGCAAAAAACAGACTAAAGCCGCCGATAAGGAGGCGGTGCGGAACGAGCGCAGTGGAATGTCCTATCAGACAAAATCGCTGCTGCTGTTCGCTTTGGCGGCGCTTTTTCTCGGCGTAGTCATGGTGAGCGGCGAGCGCGTCTGGCTCACGGTACATAACTTTTTCTCGGGGCTTTTCGGCTTCTGCGGCTTTCTGTTCCCCCTGCTCATATCATATGTAGCGGTCATAACCGCGCTTGAAAGAAGGGTAAAAGGTCAGGTCGCGAACAGGCTCGGACTCGTCGCGGGGACGATATTCTGCTTTTCGACTATGATATACGTTTTTTCCGCGAATCCCGATTTAAGCAAAATAGACTACCTGTCGGAGCTTGGTATGCTCTATACAAACGGGGTGAACGGGAACGGCCCGGGTCTGTTCGGCGGCATAGTGGGCGTTCCGCTCGTGATGATGTGCGGCAAGCTCGGCGCACAGATAATAACCGTCATAGCGTTGACGGTGCTCGTAATGCTCCTGTTCGGAGTGTCGATAAAGAATATAGTGATGCAGATAAAGAGACCGGCGGATATGGTCAAGGGAGCGGCGGACGCGGCGAGAGCCGACCGTGAGCGCCGTCGCGCCGAGCGGCGGGCGGAGCGTGAAAACGCGGGAGCGCCCGAGCGCATTGATGAGGACAGCCATCAGGCGGACAGGCGCGAGAGCTTCGAGGTTGACGTTCCGCTGGAGAATGTCGGCGGCAGCGGCAAAGGGACGAAAACGCGCTCAAAGTACGACGAGCTAAAAGCGGCGTGGGACAACGCGAACAGCGACGGCGCGGCGGCGAGGAGCGGAGAAATTCCGGCGGCGAGCGCGGCGGCAAAGAGCGTGATGCAGAAGAAGAAAAAGCCGAAAAAATCAAATCCAGACCAGCTCCAGCCGGACCCTCAAACCGTGCCCTTAGAGCTTGAGCGGGCAAACGATAAAGGCGACTCGGACAACGGCGGCTACAAATACCCCCCGATAGATTTGCTTGCCCCGAACCCGAACGAATACAGGGACGGCGACGAAATAGCATACGGACTGCGCGAGAGCGGCGACAAGCTCCTGAGCACGCTCGAGAGCTTCGGCGTGCGCGCTAAGATAACCGACATTTCAAGAGGGCCGTCGGTCACGAGGTTTGAGCTTCAGCCGGCGGCGGGAATAAAGATAAGCAAGATAACGAACCTCTCCGATGACATAGCGATGAACCTTGCCGCCGAGAGCGTCAGGATAGAGGCGCCAATCCCGGGCAAGGCGGCGGTCGGCATAGAGATACCGAACAAGAAGGTCAGCATGGTGACCATGCGGGAGCTTATCGGCTCTCAGCAGTTCAGAAAGGCGAGGAGCAAGCTGTCCGTAGTTCTGGGAAAGGATATTTCGGGCAACATAGTCATAACGGACCTCGCGAAGATGCCGCATCTGCTTATAGCCGGAACGACCGGCAGCGGCAAGTCGGTCTGCGTAAACTCGCTGCTGCTCAGCATATTATTCAAGGCGACCCCGGACGAGGTAAAGATAGTTTTAATAGACCCCAAAATGGTCGAGTTTTCAAAGTACAAGGGCGTTCCGCACCTGCTGATACCGATAGTTTCCGACGTGAAAAAGGCTGCCGGCGCGCTCAACTGGGCGGTGAGCGAAATGCTCGACCGCTACAAGCTGTTCGCCTCATACGGTGTTAAAAACATAGAGGGCTACAACAAAATGGTGGGCGAGTACAAGGAGAAGTACAAGGACCTTCCGCCCGACACCCCCAAGGAGGATCTCCCCCTGACCGAGAGCGGACTGCCCATACCCGAGGAAAAAATGCCGAAGATAGTTATAGCGATCGACGAGCTTGCCGATTTGATGATGGCTGCTCCGAACGAGGTCGAGGAGTCGATCTGCCGCCTTGCTCAGATGGCTCGCGCGGCGGGTATGCACCTTGTAATTGCGACTCAGAGGCCGTCGGTAAACGTCATAACCGGCGTTATCAAGGCGAATATACCGAGCAGGATAGCTCTAAAGACAGCCTCGAGCGTTGACTCGAGGACTATAATAGACACGAGCGGCGCGGACAAGCTGCTCGGAAAGGGCGATATGCTGTTTGTGCCGATAGGCTGTACAAAGCCCGTGCGCGTGCAGGGCGGCTACGCCTCGGACGACGAGATAGAAAACGTCACGGAATTTACAAAGAAGTCCGCGCGCTCGGATTATGACGAGGGCGTAGTCGAGCGGATAGAGAAGATAGCGAGCAGCGAGATATCCGGCGACGGCAGGTCGGATGCGCGGCAGGGCGACGACGGCGACCGCGACCCCATGCTCGAGGACGCGATAAAGCTGGTCGTCGAGGCGGGGCAGGCGTCGACCTCGCTGCTCCAGAGGCGGCTCAGGCTCGGCTATGCGCGCGCAGGAAGGCTTATCGACGAGATGGAGCAGATGGGGATAGTCGGGCCGCACGAGGGCTCGAAGTCGCGGCAGGTGCTGATGAGTCATCAGGAGTGGCTCGAGCGGAATAATATATTGAGCGAGTGACGGGGCGCTTTCGCGGCGGCGGCGCTTGCCCGCGTCCGCGGGCAAGCCAAGCGCGGGCTGCGCCCGCGCTTGGGCGAGCTGCCGCAGGCAGCTCGTGCCGCCGCCGCGAAAGCGCGGTTTTACGCCTCGACTCACCCCATAAAAATATAAATGTTGACAAATTATAAAAAACGTCTAAAATAGTAAAGGCTAAAAAAGACTGAAAAACGATTGCTCCACTTTATAAAAATTAAGGATGTGAATGTGTTGTTCGAAATATTCAAGGAACATAAGGGCTTTGGAAGGCAGATATTCCTGCTCGCGAAGAACGACCTTATAAAAACATATAAGGGCGCGGCGGTAGGCCCGCTGTGGGCGATAGTCAAGCCCCTTTTCACGCTGTTTGTCTACTGGTTCGCGTTCAGCATAGGAATAAGAAGCGGCCATACGATTCACATAGCAAACGTCCATGGCCATACGGCAGGCTACCCGATTTTCGAGTTCATCATGGTCGGCTTTGTGCCGTGGTGGTTCATAAGCGACGCAATCCTCTCGGGAGCAAAGAGCATAAGGACAAACAGGCAGTTTGTCACAAAGGTGTCCTTCCCCGTCTCGACAATAATGTCATACACCCTGCTGTCGAAGCTGTTCGTGCATTTTATGCTCGTAATATGTATGTATGTGTATATGATTTTTTACAACGGCGGACCAACGGTTTACAACCTCCAGTTTTTCTACTACTGCCCGCTTATGTTCCTGTTCTTCCTCGTGCTCGCGTGGTCAACAGCGCCCATGAGCGCGTTCAGCCTCGACTTTTACAACGTCGTAAACTCCATCATGTCGGGACTTTTCTGGCTGTCGAGCGTCGTTTACTCAAGCTACGATATGGACAGCGATATAATAAGAAGAATAATGTATATAAATCCGATAAACTTTTTCACAAACGGCTACCGAAACGCATTCCTTTTCAACCGATGGTTCTGGGATTATCCGCAGTTCCAATGGGAAACGCTCTGCGTCGCGCTCGAGTTTGCATTCCTGTTTGTCATGGGCTTGTTCAACTATAAGCGCCTGCGCAAGAAGATCGCCGATGTGCTTTGATGATAGAGGGTGAAGGCTGTGGATAAACCGATTATTTCATTTAATAACGTATCAAAGGTATATACCCTGTATAAAAACGACCGCGACAGACTAAAGGCGCTGTTTGTGCGCCCGAGGTCGGCAAAGGACCACAAGGCGCTGTCGAACGTGACCTTTTCGATAAACAAGGGCGAGAGCGTCGGCATCATAGGCGACAACGGAGCCGGAAAATCGACGCTTTTGAAGATGATAACGGGAGTCAGCTTCCCGACGGAGGGCGAGGTCTGCGTCGAGGGCAAGGTCGCGGCTCTGCTGGAGCTTACGGCGGGCTTTTCGCAGGAGATGACGGGCAGAGAGAACATATACCTCAAGGGGTATATACTCGGGCTTAAGGACGAATTTATCAAGACGATAGAGGAAGAGGTAATAGAGTTCGCGCAGATAGGCGATTATATAGACCAGCCGGTGCGGACGTATTCGAGCGGAATGAAGATGAGGCTGGGCTTTGCGATAAACGTGAACATAGAGCCGGACATTCTCGTCATAGACGAGGCGCTGAGCGTAGGCGACGCGAAGTTCAAGAAGAAGTGCAAGGAAAAGATAGCGAGCATAATACAGCAGGGCAAGACGGTTCTGTTTGTAAGCCACTCGATGGACAGCGTAAGGGAGATGTGCTCGCGCTCGATATACCTCAAAAAAGGCGAAATAATGTTCGATGGCGATACCGAGGAGGCTCTGAGAATGTATTCGGAGCAGAAAAAGTGAGTACAAAGATTAAAAAATAAAAATTCGTTGGGAGGGCAAAGCGGTGATAAAGGTCGAGGAGGCGCTGAAAAGATTTCAGTATAACGATATTCTGGACGTCGCGACAGCCGCGCTCCCGTGGGGCAGGCTAAACGGCAAGACGGTCGCCGTGTGCGACGCGTCGAGCCTTCTCGGGTTTTACATAGTCTGCGCCCTGCTTGTGAGAAACGATGTTTACGGGGATAATATAAAAATAGAGGCGGTCGTCCGCGACAATATGCGCTGCTCGGAAAGATTTAAGGATCTGCTGATACGCGACGATTTGACCGTTACCGTAAACGCGGCGGGAAACGAGATTAAAACCGAAGCAAAGTCCGATTTCGTAATATTGCTTTCGGAAAATAACGGGAGCTCAAGCGGCGCGGCGGCGCTTACAGCATCGCTGGAGGCGACGGGCGCAATGCTCAGATACGCCGAAAAATGCGGAGCGGAGTCCGTGCTCGTCGCGACGGGAGCCGAGCTTTACGGCGAGCTTTTCAGCGGCGGGGACTATATATCCGAAAACGACGTGGGCTACCTTGACCGGCTCGATTCAAACGCGGCGTTTTCATTCGGAGAGAGAGCCTGTGAAACGCTCTGCGCGCTTTACGCCGATAATAAAAGGCTGCCGGTAAAAATTGCAAGGCTGTGCAATATTTACGGTCCCTCGCTCGAGAGCGACAGCATATGGAACGAATTTCTCTCCTGCGCCGTGCGGGGCGAGAATATAAGACTGAGCGGCGGCGCGGATTATTTTTCGTTTTGCTATGTCAGCGACGCGGCGGAGGCTCTGCTGACCATATTATTAAGCGGAGCGGACGCGTATCCGTATAATGTTTCGAGCGAATACTCAAACGTGACTATTCGCGAATTTGCGGCTACGGCGCAGCTTGCGTCAGCCGACAGGGGAACAAGGCTTGAAGCCTCGGACTCGGCGGGTGAAAAGGAGCCGCAGCGCTCATATCTCGACAAAACGCCCGAGGTGCTTGAAAATAAAAGGCTCAAGGATTTGGGCTGGGTCGGGAAGACCACGTTGAAGGAAGGCATAAGAAAATCCGTCAGGATCCTCTCGGACTGACGGAAGGGACAGGGGTATTGCTATGGAAATAAGGAGTCTGCTGAACGACTTTGAATATGATTGGGCATCGTTTCCGGCAAAGCGCGCCGATTTCCCAACGGGAAAGCTAAAGGGAAAGAGCGTTCTCGTTGCGGGCGTTCACGGCAATATCGCCAGATTGATAGTTTTTTCCCTGCTCGCGGCTAACGACATAAGGGATTTGAATTTGTCCGTTTCCCTGCTTGCCGACGAGGAATGTATAGAGGGCGTTTGCAGGGACCTCGCCGGCCGCGACGAGCTGAGATGCTTTGTGTTCGGCAGACCGCCCGAGGAGCTTCCCCGCGCCGATATAGTTATAGACGCGGGCGTTTGCAGCGCTCAGATAGATGAAACCCCTGAATTTTTTATGCGGTGCGTAAGCAATATAAAATATACGCTCGAGTGCGCGGAAAAGACGGGCGCTCAGCACTTTACGCTCCTGTCCGATTATCGGGCTTACCGTCGCTCGGCGGAGCTTGCGTTCTCCGAGGACGAGGGCGGCGCAGTCCCGTTTTCGAGCGCGGACGGCGCGGACTCAATGCTTGTGCAGACGCTTGAATGTTATACCTCGGCTTATGCCGCAGACTTCGGCTTCGGCTACACCGTGCTGAGGTGCGCTTCGATTCTCGGCGCGGACGCGGGATTTGACGACGGCTTTGCCGAGGATATGCTCAGAGCCGTTGCGTTCGGCAGCGGATACACCGTCAAAAACAGCCCGGGAAAAATTTCCTTCGTCTATATCAGCGACGTTTTAAACGCCGTCTTTCGCTCGTTTTCGGATTTGCCCGCGAACACCGCGTATAACGTGGTCGGCGGCAGTCCTGCTGTATCAATCGGGGCTTTGGCGGCGACGCTTTACGATTTGTACCCCGATAAGGCGAAAATCAAGCTGGTCGGCACGCGGTCGGAGCGGTTATTCGGCGCGGCTCTGAGCGGAGAGAAGATATCCGCCTGCGGCTGTAAGCCGGAGGTGTCGCTCGAGCAGGCTGTGCAGCTCGTGGTAAAAAGCCAGCTTCACGACGACAAGCCCTTTGCCCTCGCCGCGTGCGGAGGGGAAAGGCTTAGCACTGTCAGAAGGCTGATTCTGCTCTGCCTTTTGGAAATCGACAGGGTGTGCAGAAAAAATAAGATAAGATATTTCCTCACCGGCGACCTGCTTTTGGGCGCGGTCAGGTTTAAGGGCTTTATCCCGTGGGGCGGCGACAACTCGGTTATGATGCTCAGGAGCGACTACGACAGATTTATCGCGGCGGCAAAGGAGCTTCCCGCAGGGCTTACTCTCATATCGTTTGACAAAAATCCGCTCAGCGATACCGCGTATGCCCGCCTCGCCATAGACGGAACCTTTGACGGAGAAACGCCTATGGGCGGCGACGGAGTTTATATAGACATAATACCACAGGACAGGACTACAAACAGGAAAACCCCGAGGTGGCTCCATGTAAATTTCATTCGCAGGTCTAAGCGCAGATATAAGCAGGCTGTTACAGCCGGAGCCGGGCGCAATCCGTTTAAGCGGCTCAGGCTTAAAATTATGAGGAGAGGTCTGCGCCGTCTTTTGCGCAGATACGAAAGGAAAAAGGACGCTAAATTTTTATACGAGGGGCTTGACAGGAATTACAGGATAGGCTACTTCCCGCGAAAATGGCTCAAAAACGCCGTTTACTGGGATTTCGAGGGGTACAGGTTCCCTATACCAAAGGAATACGACAGGTATTTAAAGTACCTTTACGGCGATTACAAAAGCGACGTCGCTTCAAGCGTCAGGCTCCCAGAGAGAAGCTATGAAAATATAAATCTCGGAAAATACGAGGGGATAAGGCTTCCCGTCCGCCCGCACCACAACATCTCGATAATACGCCCCATTTCCGAGGCTGAAAACCCCCTTGAGAGCTATCCCGGGCGGGGCGATACCGAGGGCTTTGTGCCTCGCGCCAAAAGGCGCAGAGAGGGCGAGAGCACTGGCGAGTTCGCCCGCAGAATAAATCGTTTGGACGACTCTCACGGAGCAGACGTGAAAATCTACTCTCCCGACGGCTCTCAGGCGGCTGATACTGGTAAGAACAAATCCAAAGCGCATAGCGACGATACGATAGAGTTTTCGCTCGGCGGGACCACCGATATATCGAAATTTTCCGACAGTCGGGAGATTGAGAAGCTCGCCGATACACGCGAGTTTGAGCTTCCGAAGAAATAAAGCGGCTTTTCCGCTTTATTTTAAGGGGTGCAATGCCCCTTAACCGATATATATATTATATATTGATTTTTAGTTTTTTAATTATTGCTTTCTACTTTACATTCCTTTTATCAGCAGCTTTGCCGACTTACGCCGGTAAAGCTGCTGCCTTTATCTATAAATTTATTTAGGGGGAACTGGTGTTCCCCCTAAAACCCCCTGCTTCCCGCTCAAAGGATTTTGCTTTATTTCAGCTCCTTGCGGGGCTTTTGCTTTTTTTTGCATTCCCGCCGACCGCAGTCGCAATTTGTTTTTTGGGCTTGCGCCCTAATACCGCTCCCGCCGATCGCAGCTTTACCGACTTGCGCCGGTAAAGCTGCTACCTTTATATCAACTATTACTAAAGGGGTCTTGCGCCCCCTGCTCTCCCGCCGACCGCAGTCTGCGCCGCCCGTTGGCGGCACGACTGCTGCTTATAATCAAGTTTAATACGGGGGCGCTTCGCGCCCCCGTACCCCCACTTGCCCGCTCCAAAAATTATTTTTAGTTCCGCTTTCTGCTGCGGAGATAATTTACGGATATAAGAGCTTAATTAAGCAAAATCCTTTAAACGAAAAGTAAGGGGCTTATGGACGGAGCAAATAGCTAAACTGCAAATAAACCTTTGAGCGGGCAAGTGGGGGCTTATAGACGGAGCAAATAGCTAAATTGCAAATAAACCTATTTGCGAGAAGCGGGGGCTTATGGACGGCGCAGGTATGTACATTGCAAATAAACCTTTGAGCGGGCAAGCGGGGGCTTATGGACGGAGCAAATAGCTAAACTGCAAATAAATCTATTTGCGAGATGTGGAGGTGCAGGAGGAGCGAAGCTCCTCCTGCAAATAAAAAAAGATGTAAAGTAGCAGTCGGAGCTGCTGCCAAGCAGCGACGACTGCGGTCGGCGAGAACGCCGTTCGGGGGCGCAAGGGCGCAGGGGCGCAAGGGCGCAGGGGCGCAGGGGCGCAAGAGCTCATAGGCGCGCGGCGCGACTGCGCTCAACGAGAGCGGTCTTAGGCTGCAAGCCAAAATATAAGTCAACCTTTGTGTATAAAATGTAAAATATAAATTTGTACATATCTTACAAATTATTTGCTGTTTTTTCTCTTAAAAGAATAGAAATAATTCTTTAAGAGAAAATAATACTGTAATAAAAATGTTAAAATTAAATAAATTATGAATAGCATAACATGAAAATTTGTATCAACAGGTTCTTTAATTCCATAAAAATATTTTAACGATGCCTGTTGTTGGTGGTCATTATGTTAAAAAGAGCTTTAACGGTTGGAGTGCTTGCAATGATTCTCGCCTTTTCACCGGCGGCGTCGGCGGTAAATTCGGACGCAAAGGTAAATTTTAATAAATCCTATGAGGAGCTTGACGCATTGGCGTACGGCGGAGACGACCTCGGAGCGGTGTACTCAAAGGAAAGCACGAGCTTCAAGCTGTGGGCTCCGACTGCCGAAAGGGTAACGCTGAAGCTCTTTTCAAAGGGGAGCGACGAGGAGGAAGGCTCAAAGCTCATAGCCGAAACCGAGATGGACTACGACCAATCGAGCGGAGTCTGGAGCACGGTCGCAAAGGGTAACCTTGAGGGCGACTACTACACCTATGAGGTGACGGTGAACGGCAAAACGAGCGAGACGGTCGACCCCTACGCGAGAGCGGCAGGGGTAAACGGCAAGCGCTCAATGGTCTGCGAGCTGTCAAAAACGGATCCCGAGGGCTGGAGCGACGACAGCTTTGAGAGAGTCTCGGCTCAGACCGAAGCCATAATATGGGAGGTCCATGTGAAGGACTTCTCGTCGAGCGAAAGCTCGGGAGTGAGCGAGAAAAACAGGGGCAAGTACCTCGCCTTTACCGAGAGCGGAACGACCCTCAATGACGAGGGAAGCATAAAGACCTGCGTGGATTACTTAAAGGATATGGGCATAAATTACGTCCAGATAAACCCCTTTTATGATTACGGCTCGGTCGACGAGTCGGGCGACGACAGCCAGTTCAACTGGGGCTACGACCCGGTGAATTACAACGTACCCGAGGGCTCGTATTCCTCAAACCCATACGACGGAAGCGTGAGGATCAACGAGGTCAAGCAGATGGTCATGGCTCTGCATAAGGCGGGCATAGGCGTTATTATGGACGTGGTTTACAACCACGTTTACAACGCGGCTGAAAGCTGCTTTGACAAGACGGTTCCCGGATATTACTTCCGGCACGATAT
>CANPZK010000068.1 GCA_947588875.1 uncultured Clostridia bacterium | reverse complement strand
GACGTTATAACGCTCATAGCATATTTTCCCATACAGGTTATGGTCTTTATGTCGGCTTGGATTCCTGCGCCGCCGCTTGAATCGGAGCCCGCGATGGTCAAAACCTTTTTAACCATATATTTTTTTCCACTCTCTCATTGAATTTATATATATGTCGGAGGATTTCAAAATCTCGTCCTTGTCCTTTGCCGATTCTTCGTCGAAAACGGCGGCGACATTAAATCCGCCGCTCTTTGCGGACTGCACGGCGTGCAGCACGTCCTCAAATACCCAGGTGTTTTCCTTGCTCGTCCCGAGATGCGCCAAGGCGAGCTCGTATATTTCCGGCGTATCCTTGTTGATTTTAAGCTCCGTGCCTGAAAAATATGCGGAAAAATATTTATCTATGCCAAAACGCGCCGAGGCGGTTTTTACGAGTCTTGTCACGTTTGTGGTCGCCACGCACATTTTTATACCGAGCGAGTGCATTTCCTTGATAGATTCGACTACTCCGTCCTTAGGCTTTACGTTTTCAATATATTCGACTGCGGCGAGGTTGTTTATGCCGTCGATTATCTCCTTGGCGGTGAACGGCAGCTCGTATTCGCGCCTTAAGTATTCCGAAGCCTGCTGCATATTGAATTTCGCCATAGCCTCGTGCAGCCCCGGCTTAGGCGTTTTCCCGAGCGACAAAAGAAACTTTCTGTCCATGCTTTGCCAGACGTACATGGAATCCATCAGGGTGCCGTCAAAATCGAATATAATTCCGTCAACGTTCATCTGATCACCCGCTGATTATTCGTCGTAAATGGAAACAATTTCGCCGTCGAGGATCCTGTTCATATTTTTAACGGCACAGAAATTTCCGCACATACTGCAAGTGTCCTCTTTTTCCGGCTTTGCCTCCGCACGGTATCTTTTCGCCTTTTCCGGGTCTATCGAAATTTCAAACATTTTCTCCCAGTCGAGCTTTTTCCGCGCCCTGTCCATTTCAAGGTCCCACTCCATAGCGCCGTTGACGCCCTTTGCAATATCGGCGGAATGAGCGGCTATCCTTGCGGCGATTATTCCCTCCTTAACATCGTTTACGTCCGGAAGCCGCAAATGCTCGGCAGGGGTAACGTAGCATAAAAACGACGCGCCGTTGGTAGCCGCAATAGCTCCGCCTATCGCGGAGGTTATATGGTCGTATCCCGGAGCAATATCCGTGACAATGGGTCCCAACACATAAAACGGAGCGCCGTGGCAGAGAGTTTTCTGTATCTCCATGTTGGCGGCTATTTGATTTATAGGCATATGTCCCGGTCCCTCGATCATAACCTGAACGTCCTTTTCCCACGCTCTTTTGGTAAGCTCGCCGAGGGTGATCAGCTCCTCTATCTGCGACGCGTCGGTGGCGTCCATTAAACAGCCGGGGCGGCAGGCGTCCCCAAGGCTGAGGGTAACGTCATACTCGCGGCAAATATCGAGGATCTCGTCAAAATGCTCGAAAAACGGGTTTTCCTCGCCGGTCATCTCCATCCACGCGAAAATTATCGAGCCGCCGCGGGAAACGATATTCATCAGCCGCTTGTTTCTTTTGAATTTTTTCGCGGTTTCCTTGTTTATGCCGCAATGGATAGTCATAAAGTCCACGCCGTCCTCCGCGTGCATTCTTACTATATCTATCCATTCTCTCGAGGTTATGGTCTTGAGCGCCTTGTGGTAGTAAACAACTGCGTCATAAATCGGCACGGTGCCTATCATCGCAGGACACTCGGAGGTGAGCTTGCGGCGGAACTTTTGAGTGTCGCCGTACGAGCTGAGGTCCATAATTGCTTCCGCGCCCATATCGACCGCGCTCTTTACCTTTTCAAACTCCATGTCCATATCCTTCCAGTCGCGGGAGGTGCCGAGATTTACGTTGATTTTCGTCTTGAGCATAGAGCCGAGGGCGTTCGGCTCGATACATTTGTGCAGCTTATTGCAGGGAATAATCACCTTGCCCTGCGACATAAGCCCCATAAGCTCCTCCTTTGACATTCTTTCCTTTGCGCAGACCGCCTCCATTTCCTTTGTGAAAATGCCCTTTCGCGCCGCGTCCATTTGTGTAGTGTATTCCATAACTGCCTCCAAAAAAAACAGGGCATACATAATGTGCATATGTATACCCGAATATTAAATATAATCCCTACGTTGGCATTATCCAAATCAGGTATAAGGGTCGAAGTCGAACTTCCTCTCAGCCAAAAGCTCCCCTGAAATATTACAAGGCTTAACCGCAGTTAAGCTACTATTACTCTATCATTTAACACACTCTTTGTCAATAATTTGAGCGTTAAAAATGCGCGGATATACATAAGCAAAATCCGCGCGCAGGCTTATATTGTTTATATCAGTAGCCGGGCGACTCGCCGTCGCTCGAATTATCATACGATTCCGAGGAATGGCTTTCGGGATATTCCGAGCCGTAATCGTATGATTCATTGCCGTATGTTCCGCCGTAGTCCTGCAAATTCGTGTCCTCTGAGGAGGATTCGTCAGAGTAAGTGGAGCTTGAATCGCCTTGATTCCCGTAAACGTCCTCATATGTGACGGTATCGGAATCAGCGTCAAGAGCGTAGTCGTTCGTATTTGAATAGGACACATCGACGGACGAGGTTATAACGACAGGCGTGCCTATCGTTATGTTTTCGTAAATTGTTTTTACCGCGTCGAGCGGTGTGTTGATACAGCCGTTAGAGCCGTCGTATGTATATATATTGCCGCCGTAACCGTTTTCCCGCCACGGCGAGTCGTGAATACCTATATCGTTCGTAAGATTTATCCCTATCCAGTAATCTGTCGTAACGTCCCAGGTCGGACCGACAAGGTGAGCGGGGGAGGCGAGGGTCCTGACCTCAAAATAGCCGGTCGGAGTATCGCAGGCTCCGGCAGTTCCGGTGACTATTGGGGTTTCAACAAGGAGCTTGTTGTTTTTATAAAACCACATAGTCTGCTCGTCAATATCAATATGCACGTAGGTGTCGCCTACATCATAGCCGTCTATCTTCGCGCCCTCAACGCATACGGCGCTCGTTTCGGTCGGATCTCCGTATACTGTTTTTTGACCCGGCTGAGAGTTGAACGGCGTTATCCGAAAATAATAGGTTTTATCGGGCGTGAGCTCCTCCGTTTCAAAGGCGAGGACGTTTGTCGAGCTTAAAAGCTCATAATTTTTGCCGTCGGAAGATATATATATTTCGTATCCGGTCGCGTTTTTTGACTTTGTCCACGAAAGGTTAAATTTTGCGGCGGCTGAGCGAATTTCCAGCTCGGTTTTGGAAGGCTTCGGAGCCGGTTTGGCAGGCTCGACGGCGGAGGAGCTTTCCACTGCCGAAACCATTACCACGCCGCTTTCGTTGTCGCTGCTGCAGCAGCCGTAAATAAGCGTGACAACCGCGAGGAGAAGCAGGAGAGTTAAAATTTTTAACGGCGCGGCAAAGACTGTATTTTTATTTTTTTTATGCTCAAAATCTTTATGATTATTAAAAAACATTGAATTTCACCAGGTTGTGCAAATAGTTTGTTCCCATTATAACACATAAAAAAATAAAAACAAAGGAAAAAGCTTATATTTGTCAAAAATGTAATTTTTTTTGCTGTTTTTCGAACGAATTCTATTTTTATGGCAACAGAAATACCAAAGATCGGAATTTAATCGCGGCTCTCCGCATAACTATTTTTCCTCGGAAAAAGCAGCCGAATTGCGAAACGGCGGAGCGATTGTACATCTCAAAGCGACGAAAAAAAGACCGCGGGCGTCGCCGCAGCCTTTCCGTGATTTGGAAGTACAATAGAAGTATAAGATAATTATTCAAATTCGCTCTTGATGCTTCGCATAAATAATCCCGCCAGAATATCCTTAGGCTCCGACTTGCCGCCGAGCACATCGCTGACCGCCCTCGCTATCGGAAGGTCAACGCCGTATCTTTCGCCCAGCTTCAGCAGAGCCGCCGTAGTGTATACGCCCTCGGCGAGCTTTTCAAATTTTTCTCCCCGCACAAGCATCTCGCCGTACATTCTGTTGTGGCTCCACTTTGAGAAAAGGGTAGCCTCATAATCTCCGAGGTGACAAAGGCCGTAAGCCGACATCTCGTTGCCGCCCATTGCGCCGATAAGTCTGGATATTTCCCTTGTGCCTCTCGCCATTAACGCGCCCTTGAGAGAGGTGTAGCCGAGCCCGTCGAGCATTCCGGCGGCGAGCCCCACTACGTTTTTCGCGGCGGCGCCAACCTCGGTGCCGACGAGGTCGTTTCCGAGATAAAAGCGGATAAGCTCGCTGTTGAAGCTCTTTACGAGAAATTCCTTTACAGACTGATTTTTGCTGTCTATCACCATGCAGTTCGGTATGCCCCTCACATAATCCTGGGGGTGACCGGGACCGACCCAAACGGCGACAGGAGTCTTGTCGGTGTCAACAAACTCGCCGAAAACCTCGCTCAGACGTTTTCCCGTTGTCTGCTCAATGCCCTTCATACAGAGGACAAAGGCCTTGCCGTCTATGGGATATTTGATTATTCTCTGCAAAAAGCTCCTGAGATTCTGCGAGCTTATTGAGATTACGATTATCTCGCCGTGCTTCAAAGCGGCTTCGAGGTCGTCCGTTACCGTCATGTCGGCGGAGTATTCAAGATATTCGTTTTTGTGCTCCCGCTTTAGCTGCTGATAGTCCGCCGCGTCGGTAAGCCCCCACGAATACACGTTGTTTCCGAGCTTGTCAAGATACCACGCAATGCAGGACCCCCAGCGACCGCAGCCCAAAACAGATATGTTCATGTATAACACCTTCCTAAATATCATTTACAAGTAAATTATAACATGAACTGTTGTTGAATACTATATAAATTTTTATTTAGAGCCTTTTTTTGGCAACTTTTTCTCCTTTGACGAAAAAAGCTGCTTTACGCCCATTATCAAAAGCAATATGCCAAAGCCCTTTGAAAGAAGAGCGTCGTCCGTCACTGTTGCAAGATACGCTCCGAAATACGAGCTTACCGTGCCGAACAGCGCAAAGGGGAGAGCTGTTTTCCACTCTATCATACCCTTTATATGATAGATGATAACGGACAGGAGCGCTATCGGAATAAAAATAAGCACGTTTATTCCCTGGGCAAGTATTTGCGACGTGGTTGTGAACAGTGCGAAATAAATTATCATTATTCCGCCGCCGCCCATGCCCATAGCGCTGAATATGCCGGCGATAAGCGCGGCGACTGCTTCGGCGCTCATCTGAATATCAGCCTTGCGGCTGCCCAGAGCATAAATAAGGAAAAAATCCTTTTTATCGTGTCGTTGCTGAGCTTTCTCAGCAGGATAGTCCCGAACACGGCGCCAATCAGCCCCCACGCTATATAAGGAGCGGCGTCGGAAATTGAAACAGCTCCGCTTGAAATGTAGCTCAGCGCACTCGATATGCACATCGGCAGAATTACCGCTACGCAGGTCGCGTGAGCCTTTTTCGGCTCGATGGACTTGGAAAGAAATGGAATGGCTATCATTCCGCCGCCCGCTCCGAGCAAGCCGTTAAAAAGTCCGGTAATAAGGCCGCCGAGCGCCGGACGGTTTACCTTTTTATTATCCTTTTTCATAATATCACCGTTAATATTGTTGCATGATATTTGAAATTAATACAAAATAAGAGCTATTGCAAAAAAGCAATAGCCCTTAAAAGAAAACCCGCCTGACCGCATTGTGTAAATTATAACCTGCCTACCAAAAGACAGGTGGGTGTCGCCCCTTGAGTTCACGCTCCCTTCGTCCGCATGGCGGGAGGTCTGCAATCCGTCAAGGGAGGAGGACTCCCGAATAATAAGTTGTAGGGTTATATGAACACAATTCGCGCATCAGGCAGGCATTAAGCAAAATTACAGCTCGTCACCTTCCGGAACATCGTCCTCGTACATATTTTCAAAATGATCCTCGAAAATTTCCGCCAAGCTCTGACTCAGCTCCTCGTCCTCAACCTCAACCAAAAGCTCCTCGCCGTCCTCGTCAACGGTTTCAAATATATAATATACGCCGTCCGATTCAAGCTCCTCCTCGGGGGACTCGAAAATGGGGTAGAGAGCATAATAGCTTTTGTCGTCCTGTTCGATTATGTCGAGAATTTCAAACTGCTGTTCCTTGCCGTCCTCATCAATAAGAGTGATAAGATCCGCCTCAAATTCTTTATCCATTTAATATCATTCCCTTTCGCTTTTCATATATGTATTGTAACCTTATTATTAAATTAAGTCAAGAGAAAATGTAAAATTGAATTAAGAAAAAAATTCTGAAAAAAATAAAAAAAGTTAAAAAAAAGTATTGACATTAACAAAATATGATGTATAATGTAATTGAACAAAAGGAAAGGAGCTGAGTCCAATGGGCGAACTGGCACCGGAAAATTTTGAGAGCCTTGTCTTTTCGGCGGGCTCTGACTCAAAAGGCTGATCTGAGAATATTATTATTTTTGAAATAAGGCTATATACAAAAGCAAATCAAAAATCTTTTATTTGAAGTTGCTTGCTTGATATACAAACTTTCAACAGTTCCCGAAAAGGGTTTGGAATATTTAAGATTAAGCCGAATGAAAAATTTAAAATTGAATATTATTTTGATTATTAGTCTATCGTGTGTTCGGAAAAACTGAGGATACGGTATAAAATCTCGAAACAGTAAAAGCTTAAATTAATTCTCACTCAGACGGCGCGGAATTAATGATATGCGGACAATCGGTTCGTATTGGTAAGTTAAGCATTAAAGGCGCATTAAAGCGTACTGACGGTTGCGCGTGATGTAATTCGCAGCCAAATGTAATTTTATTGTGTAGAGTTATTACATAAACTATCTGGTTTTATATATTATCTTTTATAGATTAAAAATATATGAGAGTGAGTCCGATGATTTAGATTAATTAATTGAAGCTTTGACCGACGGGGTGTTCTCGTCGGTCTTTTGTTTGCGTCAAATCCGATTATTTCAGACTGCGGTTGATATTTGAGGGAAAAATAGGTATAATGAATTAGAGAATCAGATTTGAAAGGTAGTAATACGCTATGAATCATAACGCTGTTGACTTTTTAAACACATTGTCCGGCAAAAAAATTGCGCTCTGCGGCATAGGAAAAAGCAATCTTTATCTTATAGAGCTTTTCAAAAAGTACGGGGCGTCCGTCGTCGCCTGCGACAAAAGGGACGAGGAAACGCTCGGAGAAAACGCCGCTCTTGCCCGTAAAGCCGGGGCGGAGCTGTCGCTCGGAGAAAATTATCTCGAGCTGCACGACATAGATATACTCTTCCGCACGCCCGGAATGAGATTTTATATGGATGAGCTTAACAAATTCAGGAGCGAGGGCGTTGTCGTCACCTCGGAAATGGAGATGTTCTTTGAGCTTTGCCCCTGCAAAATTATCGCCGTCACCGGCAGCGACGGCAAAACGACCACTACGACTATAATTTCAGAGCTTTTGAAAAAGGAGGGCTTTAACGTATATCTCGGTGGTAATATAGGCACGCCGCTTCTCCCGCAGATAGAGAGCATCACAAAGGACGATATAGCCGTGGTCGAGCTTTCGAGCTTTCAGCTTATTTCAATGCGGGAAAGTCCCGATATTGCAGTCGTTACAAATTTGGCGCCGAATCATCTTGATATTCACAAGGATATGCAGGAGTACATAGACTCAAAGAAGAACATCGTTCTTCATCAGAGCGCGTTCGGAAAGGCTGTTTTAAATTTGGATAACGATATAGCGAACGGCTTTGAGTCGGATTGCAGGGGAAAAGTAGAAAAATTTTCAAGAAGGGAAAAGGTCGGAAGCGGAGCATACTGCGATGAAAACGGCTGTATTTTCCATTCGGAAAACGGAAATACTATTCCGGTAATGAATATCTCCGATATAAAAATTCCCGGACTGCACAATGTCGAAAACTATCTCGCCGCAATATCTGCGGTTTGGGGTATGGTAAGCGTTGAAACTATAATCAAGACGGCAAGAGAGTTCGGCGGAGTCGAGCATAGAGCGGAGTTTGTAAGAGAGGTAAACGGAGTAAAGTATTACAACGACTCGATAGCCTCAAGCCCGACGAGAACAGCCCTCGGCACACTCTCGCTTTATGATTTCAAAATCATTTTAATTGCCGGAGGATACGACAAGCACATACCGTACGAGCCGCTCGGACCGGTGATAAACGATAAGGTAAAGCTTTTGATACTTATGGGAGCGACGGCTCCGAAGATAGAAGAGGCCGTCAGAAATGCCGAGAACTTCGATTCGAGCGAGATAAAAATTATAAACGTCAAAAATATGGAGGAGGCTGTCGCGACAGCCGCGAAGTACGCCGAAAGCGGCGATATTGTCTCCATGTCGCCGGCAAGCGCGAGCTTTGATTTGTATAAAAACTTCGACGAGCGAGGCAAGCACTTCAAGTCGGTCGTAAATAATCTCTGAGCGAAAGAATGATAATTTAGTATGAAAAACTTACTTTTTAATCTATGCTCCGCAAACAGCGTGAGCGGCGAGGAGCAATCGGCGTGCGAGATAGCGAAAAAAACGCTCGAACCGTTCTCCTCGATCGAATATGACGCGAGCGGCAGCCTTATTGCCGAGTTCGGAAAAAAGGACGCAAAATACTCAATAATGCTCGACGCCCACATAGACCAGATAGGTCTTATAATTACCCATATCGACGATAACGGCTTTGTAAAAGCAGCCCCCTGCGGAGGGATAGACCGGCGCGTTTTGCAGGGCGACAGATTTTACATCTTGGGCCGGAAGGAGATAAAATGTATCTGCTGCTCAACGCCGCCGCATCTCTCGGCGGGGAACGAGGAAAAGGCTGTCAGCGCGGATAATTTGTGGTTCGATACGGGAATTTCCGGCGACAAGCTCAAAAAGAGCGTTTCTCTCGGCGACAGAATAGTTTTTGCCGCCGAGCCGCAGGAGCTTAAAAATAACAGAATGACCTCAAAGGCGGTGGACAACAGAGCGGGGGTCGCCGCCGTGCTGTACTGCGCCGACCTGCTCAAAAATGCGGAGCTAAACTGCAAGGTCATAGTTTCCCTCTCGGTTCGGGAGGAGATAAATATGCTCGGCGCAAAAACAGCCGCCTTTGTCCGCTATCCCAATGAGGCGATAGTTGTTGACGTGAGCTTTGCAAAGCAAAGCGGCGTGCCCGTCGAGAAATCGGGAGAGCTTGACGGCGGGCCAATGATAGGAATCTCGCCGGTGCTCGACAAGGAGATAACCAATAAGCTGATAGATGCGGCGAATGTGAAAAAACTGAAGCTCCAGCGCGAGGTCATGGGCGGCGCGACGGGAACGAATGCCGACGTTATATCCGCTACGCGCGGCGGGATAAGAACCGGGCTTGTGTCGATTCCTATGCGCAGTATGCACACGGGAGTCGAGGTCGTGTCGCTGAACGACGTAGCCGCAGTCGGAGAGCTTTTAGCGGAATATATAACGGAAAGGAGCATAACGCTATGCTGAACACAGCCTTTCTGAAAAAGCTATGTATGACCTACGGCATATCTGGCGACGAAAGAAGAGTGCGGGAGCTTATCAAAAAGAGGATAAAGGACTGCGGCGCGGAGATAAGCGCCGACGCCATGGGCAATCTGCTCGTATTCAAAAGGGGAAAAAAGAGAGCTAAGAACAAGGTTCTGCTCTCAGCCCATATGGACGAGGTAGGATTCATAGTTTCCGGAATAAATTCGGACGGCACGCTGAGAATCGAAAGCGTAGGCGGGATCGACAGAAAAGCCGCCTACGGCAAAAGGGTCGCGGTCGGAAGCTCCGCTGTAAGCGGCGTGGTATCCGTAAAGCCCATACATTTGCTGAAAAGCGATGAAAAGGACTCGGTAATACAAATCGACAAGATGGCGGTCGACATAGGCACGGATTCACGCGAGGAAACGCTGAGATACGCTTCATACGGCGACAGCGTATGCTTTGCGGCGAATTACAGCGAGGAGAATGGGGTGATAATGGCAAAGGCGCTCGACGACAGAGCCGGATGCTTTATACTGACCGAGATACTCCGCGGCGAGCTTGAATACGACCTCTATTTTTCGTTTGTCGTTCAGGAGGAGGTAGGACTTCGCGGAGCTAAGGCGGCGGCGTACACTATCGACCCCGAATTTGCAATCGTAGTTG
>CANPZK010000067.1 GCA_947588875.1 uncultured Clostridia bacterium | reverse complement strand
GGCTATAAAACCTCTCAGATATTTAAGAGTATGTATATGGAAAACGTCATCTTGGCAGTCAGAGCCTTAATTGTCGGACTTGCAATTTCCGCAATAGTCTCGATAGTCGTAAATGCTATAAATTTAAGCAACGAGGAGCTGCTGTATCACTCCTATGTGATGTCGTGGCAGATGTTCGGAATAATGTCGCTGATAGCCCTTGCGGTGATTTTGGCAGTCCCGCTCATTTGTCAGCTTGTCATGCTGAATAAAATAGCGAAAATTCAGCCGCAGGAGGCTATGAATTCTTAAATACATATAATGGAGGAATCAATATGAAATCAATATGCGTAAAGGATTTGACAAAGATTTATAATGAGCGCGTGACCGCCTTGAAAAACGTCAGTCTGGAAATCGACGAGGGGAAGTTCATTGTGGTAATGGGACATTCCGGCTCGGGCAAAAGCACGCTTTTACAGATGACGGGGCTTCTTGACGCGCCGACTCGCGGAAGCGTAATTATAAACGGAGAGGACGTGTCGAGCCTGAAAAAAAATCAGCTCGCGCAGCTCCGTATGAAGACGATAGGCTTTGTCTTTCAGGCGTTTCATTTGAATCCTCAGCTCAGGGCGTATGAGAATGTAATGCTCCCCATGCTTATAAATCCCGAATATAAAACCAAGGGCGATATAGAGAAAAGGGCAAAGGAGCTTATAGATAAGGTGGGCTTGACTCCGCGCGCCGACCACTACCCGAACGAGCTTTCCGGAGGAGAACAGCAGAGAGTCGCAATCGCAAGGGCGCTCGCCAATGACCCCGACTTTATTCTCGCCGACGAGCCGACGGGCAACCTTGACTCCGACAACGAGGAGGCTATCTTCGGCATCTTAAAGGAGCTGAGCGAGAGCGGCAAGGGAGTAATGGTGGTGTCGCATAACGAGTCTATAATAGATTTTGCCGATAAGGTCTACTATATGAAGGACGGCGTGCTTGGAGATGAAAAACAATGATTTTAAGACTTATGCCGCTTGTCAAAGCGTCCTATAAACGGAATAAGGCGAGAAGTGTTGTCTTTTTTCTCTTTATGCTTTTCTGCGTTATTTGTATACTGCTTACCGTGTCCGTTATACTGCCGATGTGGGGCAATATGGAAACAAAAATCAATAATCACCCGTATAACGTCGAGCTTTCGGCTCTGCTGACTCTGCACGATGATGAAACGCCCGCTAAGCTCGAGAGGATAGAGCACGTTGAAAGGGTGTATTATTCGCCGTTTGCAATAGACGTTACGGACGTGGACAACGTGGTTGGCGGCTATACAAGAATCAATTATCTGCATAACGACTATATGCCGGAGATAACGGCGGGCAGGGCGATTAAAGCCGGAGAGAAAAACGCCGCGGTTATGCCTGAAACAATAAAAATACGGAATCCTGAAACTCAGAGAATGACGGAGCTCGACTGCAAAAAGCTTGTAGGCAAGGAGATAAGGCTTAAGGATATGAGCGGCAACGACTATAAAATAAAAATAGTCGGGACTTATTCGCTTACCGACCCCGCGCTTTACGGCGACGATATATGCACGACCTACGAGCAGATGCTTGAGTATGACAAAAAAATACCGCACGAGGACGACAATGGTAAGAGATACAGCGTTATAGTGGACCATAAGTCGAACCGCGACGCGGTAGAAAAGCAGTGCAACGAGATAGTCACTACATATTTTGAAAACAGCTTTAAAATCGACGCCGACAGCTTTAATATTGCGATAATCGTTTTGCTGTGCGTGCTTGCGGCGTTTTTGGTGATGGTGGTTATCGGCACGTCGGTGTTTGTCGCGAGCTGTATCGGCGCACGCACGAATGAGCTTGCGCTTTACCGTTCGCTCGGCTATAAATCGCGTCATATTTTTACGATAATATTCACCGAGTATTTTGTCGAGTTTCTGTTTGCGATAGCTGCCGCAGTGATTATATCCTTAGCTGCCGCAAGGCTGATAATAGATCCGTATCTTGATTCTCTGCTGGGCGGCAGTATAATGGCTATGAACGCCGAGATTGGCATTGTGAATGTCTTGCTCGTTTTTATAGCGTTTTTGATTATAATTCTGTGCGTCTGCATAAGGGCGACAAGGAGGACGGGGAAAATAGAGCTTTCGGTTTTGCTGAAGGAGAGGTAAATATAATTATAAATCGGGACCGCCGCGTGTTTAACGAGGCGGTCCCGATTTGGTTGTGGGAGGATTTTTATTGTCAGGGGCAAGGCCCGCGCAGACTTGCCTGCCGCGCCCTGCTCGCCCTGAGCTTCTGCGGGCGTTATGGGTTCGGGCGGCGACCCGCCCCTTCCGCCGCGGCGCGGCGGAAGGGGCTTAAAAACGCGGCGGGGCGAGACGTCAAACAGTGAACTGACCCCGATTCCGCCGCGTTTTTCGCAGCTTCCCGCCGGAGGCGGGAAGCTGCCGGTCGCCGCCCGAACACCCGACATAAGCTCAAAATAAGAGCGGGAGAGCGCGGCAGCCCCTGAGAGCCGCGGTAAATTCAGCCGCTCATAAATTCAAGAGCCTTTCTCACTCTCTCCTCAATTTTACTCTTGAGCGACGCGGGCGACAGTATCTTTATCCTGTCGCAGTACGGCAAAAGCCAGTCCACAAGCCCCTCGCTGTCAAAAACGGTCGTCCTGATATAAAAGCGGTTGTTCATCTTGTTTACTATCATCGCGTCGTCTCCGAACCTGTCTACCATCAAATCGAGCAGTCCGTTGTCGCATACAAGCTCAAGCTCTATCTCGTCGCCGTTATACATCATAATGTTTTTTCTCACATAGTCCGACTTGTCAAAGAAATCCCTGTATTCGCAAACCTCGCTGAACGGACGGGCGGGGCTGTCGGTAATGCTTATCATCTTTATCCTGTCAATGCGGTAATTCGTGAGATTATCGTACTTGTCGTAATTCCCGACAAGGTAATATTTGTCGTTCGCCCATACCATCGCATAGGGGCTAATCACAAAATGCTTTTTCTTTGTGAGAACGGGCTTGTTGTCGACTATGCTGTATTTATAATAGTCGAACTCCACCCTCTTTCCCTCGATTATAGCGCGGTTCAAATCGTCGATAACGTAATAAACCTGCTCGTTCGAGAATTTGACCCTGTTCTCATTTTGAAACTGTGGGTTTATCCCCTCGCGCTGATATTTGCTCAATAGCGAGAGCAGCTTGTCGGTAAGCTCTCTGGTCTTTTTCTCGGTGATAAACGGAGCGGAAGCCACAGCGTCTATCATAAGCCTTATCTCCGACGTTTCAAAGTGCCGCTCGGCGAGGAAGTAGCCCTCGTTTGACGACTGCCCGCGCGATATATCGTAGCCGAATTTGTTTAATGCCTTTATATCGTCGTAAACGGATTTCCTCGCGCAGATTATGCCGTTTTGCCTGAGGTAATCTATTATGTCGTTTGAGTTGACGCAATGATTGTAATCGCTGGATTCGCGCAGAAATTTTAATATGTATTCAATCCTTGCCCTTTTCAGAAGGCTCTCGTTCTCGTCCATTATCTGTCACCTCTAATTATAGCCTCGGCGCACCTTATCCCGTCTGTGGCGGCGGATATTATCCCGCCGGCATAGCCCGCGCCCTCGCCGCAGGGAAAAAGACCTCGGCACGATACGCTCTGGCAGGTCGCGTCCCTGATTATCCTTACGGGAGCGGAGCTTCTTGTTTCCATTCCGGTGAGCACAGCGTCCGGATGAGCAAAATTCTTTAGCCTGTTGTTAAATTCAAGTATTGCGGCTTTTAGCGACGAGCTCATATACTCCGGCATTATTTTATTCAAATCGGCGGAGAAAACGCCGGGACGGTAGCTCGGCGCAACATGACCGAACGAGGCGGTTTTCACCCCGTTTATAAAATCCCAGACTCTCTGGGCGGGAGCGCGGTAATCGCCGCCGCCGAGAATGAATGCGTCCCTCTCGAATTTTCTTTGCAGCTCCACACCCGCGAGAACGCTGTCGCCGCCGAAGTCGCTTGGCTCCACTCCGACGAGCAAAGCGGAGTTTGAGTTAGCCATGTCGCGCGCAAAGCGGCTCATTCCGTTTGTAACAACGGAGCCTTCCTCGCTCGCCGCGGCGACGACCTCTCCGCCCGGGCACATACAAAAGGTATATACGCTCCTGCCGTTAGGCAGATGTGTAACGAGTTTGTAATCTGCAGCTCCGAGACGCCCCTTGCCCGCGTATATGCCGTATTGCGAGCGGTCTATCATCGAGCGCAGATGCTCGATCCTTACGCCTATTGAAAACGGCTTTTGCTCCATATGTATTCCGAGCCGGTTTAAACGCTCGTATGTGTCGCGGCTGCTGTGTCCCGGAGCGAGGATAACGCTGCGGCAGTCGATTATATCGCCGCCGTCGGTCACGACCGCTCGTATTGCGCCGTCCTTTATTTTGAAATCGCTGACAGTCGTGTTAAATCTGAAGCTGCCGCCGTGTTCGATTATTCTTTTCCTTATATTTTTGACTGCGGTGTGAAGATAATCCGTGCCTATATGGGGTTTCGCGTTGTAGAGTATTTCCTCCGGCGCTCCCGCAAGAACAAATTCCTCAAGCACCTTTCCCGCGCGGGGATCCTTCGTGCCGGTGTTCAGCTTGCCGTCCGAAAACGCACCAGCGCCGCCCTCGCCGAACTGAATGTTGCTGTTTGTGTTCAACCTGCCGCCGCCAAAAAATTCATCGACGTCGCGCGTCCGCCGTTCTATCATCGCGCCGCGCTCTATGATTATAGGCTCAAAGCCGGCGAGCGAAAGAATCAGTCCGGCAAACAGACCAGCCGGACCCGCGCCGATTATAACGGGGGGCAGGGGCGGCTTTTCTCCGCGCGGCAGCTCGTATCTGTACGGCTCCGCCTTTTCCACGTTCTTGCTCCGGCACCTTGCCAACGCCGCGCTCTCGTCCGAATTCAGATTAACGTCGAGCGAGCATTTGAAATGAACGTCGTTTTTTCTGCGCGCGTCCACAGAGCGCTTGTGCATTGAAACCGAGGCGACGGCTTTCGCCGTACATCTTAGCTCGGCGCACACGCGCTTTAAAATCAAATCGTCCGTATAATCTACGGGCAGTTTGACGTTGTTAATTCTTAACATCATAACACCTCGAAGCTGCGTTTTCTGCGGCGTAAACGGCGGAGCTCCACGCCCAGTGGAGATTAAAGCCGCCGCAGGCGGCGCTTACGTCGACCGCCTCGCCGACTAAGTAGAGCCCTTCAACTATTTTCGACTCCATACTTCCAAAATCTATTTCATCGCAGGAAATCCCGCCGGCAGTGACCTGCGCCTTTTTAAAGTCGCTGATTTTCTCGGGAGTGAGAGTGAAAGCCTTTATCGCCGAGGAGAGCTTTAAAAGCTCCTGCTTCGACATATTGCCGCAGCTTAAAGACGGCGATACGTTCAACACGCTTTTTGTTATAAAGGCTCCGAGCTTTTTATTCATCACTCCCGTGAGCAGAAGCTCCAGCGGCGTGTCGGGGGAGGAAAACACGCGCTTTAATATAAACGAAGAAAGCTCGCGCCCGGATATTTCCGGCAAAAGGTCGAGCGAGATTTGAGGCGGCGATTGTTTAAGCGCAAACGCCCTGTTCACATATCCGGAAAGATTAAAAACGCATATGCCGGATATGTTGTCCTCGTTTATTTGCAGTTCGCCCGCCTCCTCCGCTATAATATCGCCGCTTGATTTTGATTTAAGGGTTATCCTGCAATCACAGCGCACGCCCTTTACGGAGCGCAGATTTTCGCGCACAAATATGGGCGCGAGAGAGGGGAAGAGCGGAGTTATCGAGTGTCCGAGCGACCTCGCGAGGGCAAAGCCCGAGCCGTCGGAGCCGAATACGGGCGAGGCACAGCTGCCGCAGGCGAGTATAACGCGCCGCGCCGCGTATTCGCCGCTGTCTGATTTAACCGAAAAGCGACCGTCCTCTTTTTTGATTGACCTTATATATTCTTCCGTGCGCTCGGTAACGCCAAAGCGCAAGAGGTTATCTCGCAAAACGTCGAGCACGGACGACGCACTGCCGCTTTGCGGATACGCTCTGCCGCAGGAGTCGGTTTTGAGCATAAGACCGAGCTCTTTAAAAAGCGACTTTATCGCCTCGTAATCCAAAACGTGAAAATTATTTTCTTTAAGCGAGGCGGGCTTGTCCGCAAAATAAGACGACTCGCTGACCGCGGCGTTCGACAGATTACATCTGCCGTTTCCCGTCGCGAGGAGCTTTTTGCCGGTCTTTGCGTTTCGCTCAAAAATGACGATGTTCAAAGCTCCGCCGCCTTTTCTGCCGGCTATGCAGCCGCACATAAGTCCCGCCGCTCCGCCGCCTATAATTGCGATATCTATTATATCTCTTGTATCTCTGTCTTTCATTTTGCTTCACCATAAAAATTATGGGGCGGCAGATACGCCGCCCCGAGCAGTAAATTTATTTCGGAGCGAAAATTGCCCCGATAGCGCCGAACAGTCCAATGCTTGCAAGTCCCATAATAACGCCCGCAAGTATAACTCCGCAGAACACCGCCAGCATACTTTTCTTGAAATCCATATCGAGAAGGCTCGCGGCGAGCGTGCCGGTCCATGCGCCGGTTCCCGGCAGGGGGATTCCGACAAAGAGCATAAGCGCGACATAAAGTCCCTTGCCCGCCTTTGCCTGGAGCTTTTTTCCGCCCTTTTCGCCCTTTTCAAGGCAAAAGCTGAAGAATTTGCCTATGTATTTTTTGTCCTTGCCCCACAGGAGAACCTTCCTTGCGAATAAATATATAATTGGCATCGGGAGCATATTTCCGATAATGGCGATGATGTATGAGAGCGTCAGATTTAGGTCAAAGCCCACCGCATACGGAATGGCTCCCCTCAGCTCGATGAGCGGCACCATGGAAATCAAAAAAACAATAAGATAATGCAACATTTTCTTCCTCCGGTATATTAAATACAAAAAATAACTCATCTTATTATACTTAATTTATGATTTTATTGCAAGAAAAATAACGTAAATATTGAAAAATATGTATTCACCGTGAATTTGTCCGCGAGCCCTTTGACAAAATCAGTTATATACTCTACAATATAACGAGATGACGCTTCGCTCGGCGAAGATGAAAAGGGTGAAAATATGAAAAGATCTTCAGTTGTGTTTTTGGTGCTGACTATCCTGTCGGCATGCTTTTTTATTTTAAACTCGCTCGCAAACGCGGATATGTCGTCGAGCGAAAGCGGGCGGATAGTGGAGTTTTTGGTTCGGCACTTTTTTAAGGGCGCGTCGCCGCAGGACGTGGTCACCTTGACCATAATCGTGCGCAAGCTCGCGCACTTCACCGAATTTGCCGCGTTCTTCTCGTTTTTTAACTGCCTTATGTATTCGCTTACGCGCTATAAAAACAAGGCGCTTATTTTTGTGTCGCTGTTTATGGGCGTGTTTGCTCCGCTTATTGACGAAACCGTGCAGTATCTTTCTCCCGGCAGAACGTCGATGGTTTACGATATTTGGATAGATTTTGCCGGCTGTGTGTTCGGCATGATAATATCGACCTTGATATATAGATTTGCAAGCTCGCGCTATTCCCGAAAAAGGCGCGGAGAGCTTGCTTCAAGGTAGGGGGTTTTGGGCTGTCGCGGTCAGAGCCTTCGATTGGTTTGAGCGGGAGGTTGGGCTTCGGGCGGCGACCGCCCCATTTCCGCCTGCGGCGGAAATGGGGCGAAAACGCGGCGGGGCAGGGAGCCGCCTCTTGAAAAAAGCCCGAGCGCCGCGTTTTCCGCGCGGCTGCGCCGCGCCGGTCGCCGCCCGAAGCGCCTTGGCGCAATACTCCATACTCAAATCGTAAAGCGCGACAGCCGACGGGCACACTCTTAAATTAAATCAAGCTGCAAGAAAAGGAATAGGGGATAGGAATGGAAAATCAAAGGGAAAATAAAATGGGAACAGCGCCCATGCTTAAGCTCATATTGTCAATGTCGCTGCCGGCGATGTTCTCAAT
This sequence comes from uncultured Clostridia bacterium, assembly GCA_947588875.1. Taxonomy (GTDB): domain Bacteria; phylum Bacillota; class Clostridia; order Oscillospirales; family Acutalibacteraceae; genus UBA7067. The sequence continues at coordinate 2,299 of CANPZK010000067.1, read as the reverse complement.
GATAGTGCAGGCGCTTTACAATATCGTAGACAGTATGTTTGTTGCCATGGTCAGCGAAAAGGCGCTGAGCGCGGTGTCGCTCGCCTTTCCGATGCAGATGCTCCTGATTTCAGTGGCGGTCGGCACGGGAGTGGGAATAAACAGCCTGGTGTCGCGAAAGCTCGGCGAGGGCGACATAAAGCAGGCAAATAAGGCGGCTGCACACGGACTATTCCTCGGTGCGTGCTCGTGGGTCGTTTTCGCAATACTCGGCTTTTTAATCTCGCGCCCGTTCTTTTCAATATATACGGACGACCCGGAGCTTATACAGATGGGAGTCGATTACCTCAGCTGTGTGTTCATATTCTCGTTCGGAGCGCTGATAGAGGTAAACCTCGAAAAAACGCTGCAAGCGACCGGCAATATGATACAGCCGATGATATTCATGCTTATCGGAGCGATAACCAATATAGCCCTCGACCCCTGCCTGATTTTCGGCTGGTGGATATTCCCAAGGCTCGGAGTTCTGGGGGCGGCGGTAGCCACGGTAACGGGGCAGATACTCTCGATGACCTATGCGCTTATAATAGTCTTTTTCAAGAAGCATCAGATAAAAATACGGCTAAAGGGCTTTAGGCCGAGCCTTTCAACGATAAAGAATATTTACGCGGTCGGCATACCGTCCATAATAATGCAGTCGATAGGCTCGGTAATGCTGCTCTTTATGAACCAGATACTCGTTTCGTTTTCGACGGCGGCGGTTTCGGTCCTCGGCGTTTATTATAAACTGCAATCATTCGTCTTTATGCCCGTTTTCGGACTCAATCAGGGAGTTATGCCCATAATGGGATATAACTACGGGGCGCGGAATAAAAAAAGACTTTTGCTGGCGCTTAAATACGGCTGTATCATTGCCCTTTGCATTATGATTGTCGGAACCGTCATTTTCTGGGTATTCCCATATCAGCTCTTGTCCATCTTTTCGCCGAACGAGGAAATGCTGAAAATCGGTGTTCCTGCGCTGAGAACCATAAGCCTCTGCTTTATTCCCGCCACGGTCAGCGTGGTATTTACAGCTCTGTTTCAGGCGGTCGGCAAGGGCTTCAGGAGCCTGTTCATCTCGGCGCTGCGCCAGCTCGTTATAATACTTCCCGTCGCGTTCGCGTTTTCGTTCATAAGCCTTGACGCAGTATGGTATTCATTCCCGATAGCCGAGGGCGGCGCGCTGATAACGGCGCTGCTCTTATATAAAAATCTCCTCGACAACGATTTTAAAAAATTAGACGATAAGACGATAAAAACATAAGCGCGCCGCGCCGCATTTTTTATCCGCTTCACGCATATTAAATATTAATATAAAAAACATTTGGGATGTGAAGCAATGGATAATCTTGATTTGCAGGAGAGGGACTTTGAGGACGAGTGGCAGACGGTAAAGCGTGTGGACGCCGCTCAGGTTTCATATGATGACGATATACCTGTATCCGATGAGGAGGAGCAGGAACAGCCGCGTGAGAGAAAAAAGAGGGTGCTGACAGGCACTCAGCGCATAATAAAGTATCAGCTTGTGCTATGCGCGGTAACGGTCATATTGGTGATAGCCCTCAAATTTATCAACGCCGGCGTTTTCCAAACGGTCAAAAGCTGGTACATAGATCAGCTTAACTCTCAGCTTGTGATTACGGATATGTTTGATATGAGGTAGGGCGGCAATGAAAATCAGCGTTAAGGGGATAGCTCTGTCGCTCAGCTTTCCGCTGGCGGCGGCTCTCAGCATAGTTCTCGTCGCCGACCGCAGCCTTACCGCGTTTTGCGCGGTGATAAACGCCGTGCTGCACGAGCTTGGGCATATTATAATACTCGGGGCGTGCGGCTGTAAGGTCAGGTCGATAAAGCTGAGCCTGTTTGATATAAGCATAAAAAAATCCTCGTGCTTTCTTTCCATAAATAAAGAGATTGCCGTTGCGCTGTCGGGCGCGGCGGCAAATATTTTATGCGTCATGCTTTTTTATATTTTATATCGCCTCTTTGACGTAGGGCTTTTCAGGCTGCTGTCGCTCTCTGCGGCGGCGCTGGCGTGCTTTAATCTTTTGCCGGTCGAAAGTCTTGACGGCGGGTGCGCGCTGACGCTCCTTATGATGAAGCGGCTGAGCCCGGAGCTTTCGTCAAAAATAGTGCGGATAATATCCGTCGCCGTGCTTGTCCCGATGCTCGCCTTCGGTCTGCTGCTGGTGATAAAATCAAGATATAATTTCACTTTGTTGTTTACAAGCGTTTATCTTACAGGTATTATATTATTAAAGACAAAAAGCGACTATTG
>CANPZK010000066.1 GCA_947588875.1 uncultured Clostridia bacterium | reverse complement strand
GTGGTGAAAGTCCACTACGGACTCGGAAGCAGGAACCGTTAGCCGAAGGCAAGGGTGTCCATCGCGAGGTGGAATCTGAAGGAAGCCGGATTGTGGGGTTGAAAGGTCCCCGCAGGGCAAAGTTTTGGGCCGACGAACAGAAATCTCATATAAGGCCGTACAGGGACGGACGACTCTCCACAACAAGAAGAAGTCCAATGCTTCCCGAATCCCGTACGGTAGATGAGGCGGCTGCGAGATGAAGGTTATCGCTCTTACCTGGGGAGGTCTGCGGGGAACGCGCTAAGAGGCGTAACCCACATCGGAAGGTGTGGTTGAACCTGCAGAAGTCAGCTCTGCCCATAGTACCAAAGAAGCGGCTAATCACCGTGAAGGGAAGGGGCAGACGGTTGGAAGAAGCTGACCAACGAAGGGCGTATTGCTGATAGAAAACAGTTGTCCCGATGGGCGACCACGGGAATTATTGACTGAGGGCAGGCTGGAAGCTGAGAGTAGATGTCGAAAGCGTTTAGGCAATACGCAGGGAAGAGGTCTTAGGCCCAAACCAACCGAAACGCCGTATGCCGAAAACGGCACGTACGGTGTTGTGGGAGGACGGGGGTTAGTCACCCCCTCCTACCCGATCGGTAATTGATTTTGACGGGATAAAATAAGAGCCTTCTCCGCCTTTTAGGAAGGGCGGCGGTTTCAAAAGGAGAGGGCTTTGACCGCAGTCCGCAGACTGCAAAATTCTCTGCGTTTCAAAGCGCAGGAGATATAAAAAAACAGCCCCGAGGACTGTTTTTCGGCGAGCGCCGCCGCTAAGTGCGAATGCGGTTCAATAAAATTTTAGCGTGAAAACGTGAAAGACGGCTCGCTTACGGCTCCGTCGGGCGTTTTTCCTTTTCCATGGACTCAAGAGTATCCTTTGCGAAATCCCAGTTTCCCGTAAGTAGCGCGATGTTCGATTTGTAAATGATTTCCGGATTTTTAAGAAAATTTTCCTTTATGAGCGACGCCTGCCGGCTGTCTGCGACGTTTATCGAGAGCGACAGCAAATCTCCCGCCGCGCCGCCGAGCACCTTGCACTCGACGTTATATCCGTTGTCGCACCGGGTGATATTTACGGTGTTTTCGCGTTCGCGCCGCTCCTGCTCAAACAGCTCGAGAGTGACCTGCACGGCTCTGTCGCGCACCGAGGGAGGAAGACTCATCTCCAGCAGCGACGCCACCTCCATGCCCGATTGCGTCAGCTCGCATACTCCGTCAATGACGTTTATATTGCCGTTTTTTATGAGGTCGCTCATGCAGTCGGACGACTCGAAATAATTCACAAGCTCGGCTCTCACAAGAGCCTTCTCGATAGTATCGGGAGAAAGCCCGGCGCGGGTTTTTGAGATAATGTAGCATATCAGAATTTTAATATCCTGCTTGCTCCTCAGTCCGCCGGGACGAACTCCGGCGTCAAGCGCGTCGTTTTGCAAAATAACACCACCAAACTGTTAAGAATTGTTTTTCCGCGCGGACGGCGCGAATATATTAAAGCTATTATATCACATACGCCGACATTACGGCAAGATAATTTGACAGGGAGCGATTTACGGTTATGAGCTTGAAATATTTGCAAATACATATATTAGAATATAGATTACTAAACTGTAAAAATTATATCAGTTTGTTTTAAATTCTTGAAAAAACGCCGCCGTTATTGTATGATATGGATTAAGCGAAGGGAGGTATCATACATGGAGACGTATATGCCCTTGTTCTGGATAGGATTGGCTGTTCTTGCGCTGATAACCGAGGCGTTCACAACTCAGCTTATATCAATATGGTTCTCCGTCGGCGCTGTCGGCGGGGCGATAAGCTGTATATTTACGGACAATATGGCGATTCAGGTTTCGGTGTTTATTGTCGTAACCGCCGTTTCACTTGCGCTGACAAGACCGATCGTTAAAAGAGTCAGGCAAAAAAACAGCCTTGTAAAAATGAATCTCGACAGAGCAATAGGCCGCGAGGCTGTTCTCACGAAGGACATAACGAAGGACCGCGAGGGAGAACTTAAGGTGCTCGGAGATTATTGGCTAGCCGTAAGCAGCGACGGACGCGAGATAAAAAGCGGAACAAGAGTAAGGGTGTTGTCCATCAACAGCGCGAAGCTGGTTGTTGAGGAGATAAACGAAGGCGAAGCATCTTTGCCCAAGGAAAAGGCTGTGAGCGGCAGCGGCGCCGGAGCGGACCGCCGCGGCTGAAAATAAGGAGATAGGGACGAAAGTCCTCAAATTATCATTACCATAATATTCGTCAGAAAGGCAGGTAATATTTATGAATGCAGGTATAGGAATAGGCGCGTTTGTCATAATAGCGATAATCGTGATAATAGTTTTGCTGATTATAATAGCAAATATCAAGGTCGTGTCGCAGTCAAACGCATATGTTATCGAGCGGCTCGGAGCTTATTCGTCAACGTGGGGACAGGGACTTCACGTCAAGATCCCGCTCATCGACAGGATAGCGAAAAAGGTTTCGCTAAAGGAGCAGGTGGTAGATTTTCCGCCTCAGCCGGTAATAACAAAGGACAACGTAACAATGCAGATAGACACGGTGGTCTATTTTCAGATAACCGACCCAAAGCTCTACGCTTACGGAGTAGTCGACCCGATATTCGCAATAGAGAACCTCACGGCTACAACGCTGAGAAACATCATAGGCGACCTTGAGCTTGACCACACGCTGACCTCGCGCGACGACATCAACGAGAGGATAAGGTTCATACTCGACGAAGCCACCGACGCATGGGGAATAAAGGTAAAGAGAGTGGAGCTTAAAAACATTCTCCCGCCGAGAGAGATTCAAGAGGCGATGGAGAAGCAGATGAAGGCGGAGCGCGAAAGGCGCGCGAAGATACTCGACGCGGAGGGCGAAAAGAAGAGCGCTATATTAATCGCCGAGGGTCAAAAGGAGAGCGCCATATTAAAGGCGGACGCGATAAAGGAGTCGAAGATACGCGAGGCGCAGGGCGAGGCGGAAGCTATTCTTTCGGTTCAAAAGGCTTATGCGGATTCGCTGAAAATGCTCAACGAGGCAAGCCCGAGCGAGCCGGTTATCGCGCTGAAGAGCCTTGAGGCGTTTCAGAAGGCGGCCGACGGCAAGGCTACAAAGATAATCATTCCGTCGGAGATACAGTCGCTCGCCGGACTTGCAACTTCTGTAAAGGAGATAATGCAGAACGACGCTCCAAAGCAGTGACGAGAGCTGATTTTATATTAAAAAATCCCTGAAAATTCTTGCAGGGTATTGAATTTACTCCCAAAATCAAATACAATATAAGAAGAGTTTTCTTTGGGGGTGTGCGCCGTGGCGTTTTCAGGCTGTCGTTATTTTATATGCGGCTTCAAGTCTGCGGGCACATTGCGCAAAGATTTAAAATCAGAATACCTTTTGCAAAATTAAGACTGCGTACAACCGCAGTCTTTTTTGCGTTTTGGTATTGAGTGAAAGGATGAAAAAAATGGCAGACGAAAAAAAGGTTGCAGTTATAATGGGGAGCGACAGCGATTTCCCCGTTGTGTCCGCCGGAATCAAAACGCTGAAGGATTTCGGCGTGCCGTTTGAGGTGCACGTAATGTCGGCGCACAGAACGCCGGAGCTTGCCGCAGATTTTGCTAAAAGCGCGAAGGATAACGGCTTTGGCGTTATAATAGCCGCGGCGGGTATGGCGGCTCACCTCGCCGGAGTATTGGCGGCGCACACAACGCTTCCGGTCATAGGGATTCCGATAAAATCGACGTTCGACGGTCTTGACGCCCTGCTTGCGACCGTGCAAATGCCAAGCGGTATCCCCGTTGCGACGGTCGCAGTAGGCGGCGCGGCAAACGCCGCGTTGCTTGCCATACAGATGCTCGCGCTTTCAAACGACGCTCTTGCAAAAAAGCTCGAGGCTAAAAAGGCGGATATGGTCGAGGGAGTTCTGAAAAAGGATCTGGCTATACAGAGCAGGGTGGAAGAGCTGTGATAAGGGAAAGCAACTTTGATTTCGATTCGCCTCAGGACGAGTGCGGAGTTTTCGGAATATATGCCGCCGACGGAGAAATCGACGTGATAAAGGAAACCTACACCGCGCTGTACGCCCTCCAGCACAGGGGGCAGGAGAGCGCGGGAATAGCCGTAAACGACGGCGGAGATATAAAGTGCGTGAAAAATCTCGGCTCGGTGTCCGACGTGTTCACGGCGGAAAATCTTGAGGATCTGCCAAAGGGTAAAATAGCCGTCGGTCATGTGTGTTACAGTCCGGAGCACAGGCTTACGCCCATGGCGGCTCAGCCCCTGATAATGAGATACATAAAGGGCTCGCTCGCCCTCGCGCAAAACGGCGCTCTGACCAACAGGGCGCAGCTGCACAAAAGTCTTGAGCAGGGCGGAGCGATGTTTCAGGCGAACACAAACGCCGAGCTGATAGCCTATGTCATAGCGAGTCTGCGCCTCAGCTACGGGTCGATAGAGGAAACCGTCGTGAACGCCATGAAGGAGCTTGAGGGAGCGTATTCGATAGTCCTGACCTCGCCGAGTATGCTCATAGGCGCGCGCGACCCGAACGGCTTTCGCCCGCTGTGCATAGGAAAAAAGAAAAACAGCTATATGATAGCCTCCGAGTCCTGCGCCCTCGACGCTGTCGGCGCAGAGTTTATTCGCGATGTAGAGCCGGGAGAGGTCGTTGTCGTCGACCAAAACGGCATACGCAGCTTTAAGGACAACCGCACGGGTAAAACCTCGATGTGCCTGTTTGAATATGTGTACGTCGCGCGGCCGGACAGCGTTATAGACGGCGTTTCGGTTCACATGGCGCGGCAGGAGGCGGGCAGACTTCTCGCCCGCGAGCACCCGGTCGAGGCCGACATGGTCTGCGGCGTGCCGGACAGCGGACTTTCGGCGGCGCTCGGCTACTCGATAGAGTCGGGCATACCGTACGGTACGGCGCTCATAAAGAATAAATACATAGGCAGGACGTTCGCACAGAAGAGGATATCCGACAGGGAGGAGATATTGAAGGTAAAGCTCAATGTTCTCAGAGCCGGAGTAGAGGGCAAGCGGATAATAATTATAGACGATTCGATAATCCACGGCGCGACCTGCTCGTATATAGTGCGGCTGCTGCGCGCGGCAGGAGCCAAGGAGGTTCATTTAAGGATCTCGTCGCCGCCGTTTTTAAATCCCTGCTATTACGGGATAGACATAAGCGACAGGAGCGCCCTTGTGTCAAACAAGATGAGCGCTGAGGAGCTTCGCGCGAGCATAGGCGCGGATTCGCTCGGTTATCTGAGCATAGAGGGTCTGCGCAGCATAGCAAAGGAAGCGAAGGTCGGGCTTTGCGACGCCTGCTTCTCGGGGGATTATCCGGCGGCTGTGCCTACGGAGATATTCGAGGACAGGTTCGCGAGAAAGCTCGAAAAGAGGTAGGGGTAAGGCTGCTTGCTTCGGGCGGCGACCCGTAAGCTGCCTGCGGCAGCTTACGCCCACCGCGCCCGCGCGGGCGCGGTGGGGTTCCCCCTGCGGCGCGCCGCAGGGGGAACAGTCGCCGCCCGAACCCGGATAAGCAGCGAATCTCCCCGATAATCCTCAGTCGGAGGGAATGCCGCCGGATAAATAGGAGCGGCACGAATAAAATAAACCGGATTAAAATAAACGATACATAAAGGAGACAGTTATGAAAAGTTTCAGTGAAAGCTACAAGGCGGCGGGCGTTGACGTGACCGCAGGCTACAAAGCGGTCGAGCTTATGAAGGAGCACGTCGCCAGAACAAAAACAGACGGCGTAGTTTCGGGTATAGGCGGCTTCGGCGGGCTGTTCGCGCCGAACCTTAAGGGAATGAAGGAACCCGTCCTCGTTTCGGGAACGGACGGAGTGGGCACAAAGCTAAAGCTCGCCTTTCTTTTGGATAAGCACGATACAATCGGCATAGACTGCGTGGCAATGTGCGTAAACGACGTGGTCTGCTGCGGCGCGACGCCGCTTTTCTTTCTCGACTATCTCGCGGTAGGAAAGAATTATCCGGAAAAGGTGGCGAAAATAGTTTCCGGCGTGGCCGAGGGCTGCGTTCAGTCGGGCAGCGCGCTCATAGGCGGCGAAACGGCGGAAATGCCGGGCTTTTATCCCGAAAACGAATACGACCTCGCGGGGTTCTCCGTCGGCATAGTCGATAAGGAAAAAATTGTAGACGGGAGCAAGCTCAAAGCGGGAGACGTGCTTATAGGACTGCCCTCGAGCGGAGTCCACTCAAACGGCTTTTCCCTTGTCAGAAAAGTGTTCGGCATCAACTCAAAGACAATACTCGACTCATACGAGGAGCTTGACAAGCCGCTCGGTGAAACTCTCATAACCCCGACGAGGATTTATGTAAAGCCGGTACTGGAGCTTATGAGCAAGGTGGAGGTAAAGGCTGTTTCACATATTACCGGCGGCGGCTTCTATGAGAATATACCGAGAATGCTCAAAAGCGGAATGACGGCGAAAATAGAGAGGGCGGCGGTGCCCGTTTTGCCGATATTCGGCCTGATACAGCGCGTAGGAAAGATTTCCGAAAGGGATATGTTCAACACCTTCAATATGGGCATAGGAATGGTTGCGGCGGTTTCCAAGGAGGACGCGGATAAGGCGGCGGAGATACTTAAAGCCGCCGGCGAGAACGCGGTTATCCTCGGCGAGGTTGCCGAGGGCGACGAGGGAGTCGTAATTTCATAAGGAGGCGGCGCATGAAAAAGATAGTTGTGCTCGTGTCGGGCGGAGGCACGAATTTACAGGCGCTCATCGACGCGCAAAAGCGCGGCGAGATAGTAAACGGCAATATAACCTGCGTCGTTTCGAGCAACGAAAAGGCGTACGCCCTCGAAAGGGCAAGGGCAAACGGCATAGCCGCAAGAGTTATAAAGCGCGGCGACTACGGCTCTCAACAGGAATACGACCGCGCGCTTGCGGGCATTCTGCTTGAGGAAAAGGCGGACCTTGTGGTTCTCGCCGGATTTATGACCATATTCGGAGAAACGGTCATAAGGGAATTTGAAAACAGGATAATAAATATCCACCCCTCACTGATACCGGCGTTTTGCGGCAAGGGCTTTTACGGGCTCCGCGTACACGAGCACGCGCTCGCAAGGGGAGTCAAGCTGACGGGAGCTACGGCGCACTTCGTGAACGAGGTGTGCGACGGCGGCCCTATAATACTGCAAAAGGCTGTGGAAACCCAGATAGGCGACACGCCGGAGATATTGCAGAAAAGGGTAATGGAGCAGGCAGAGTGGAAGATACTGCCAAAGGCAGTGTCGCTCTTTTGCCAGGACAAATTAAGCGTTCAAAACGGAACGGTAATAATATCAGAATAAATAAAAAGATAAAAAAATAAAAAGCTTTTAAGGAGGATAAGTATGGAAAAAATTTCAATCGAAAGAGAGCTTCAAAGCAACGCCTACCCCGGCAGAGGAATAATCGTGGGAAGAAGCGCCGACGGAAAAAACGCCGTAATAGCCTATTTCATAATGGGAAGAAGCGAAAACAGCCGCAACCGCGTTTTTGTCGAGGACGGCGACGGCATACGCACTCAGGCGTTTGACGAGAGCAAGCTCGTCGACCCCTCGCTGATAATCTATGCGCCGGTGCGAGTGCTCGGCAACAAGACTATAGTTACAAACGGCGACCAGACGGACACCATATACGAGCTTATGAATAACCAGCTCACCTTTGAGCAGGCGCTCAGAACAAGGGAATTTGAGCCGGACGCGCCGAATTATACTCCGAGGATAAGCAGCATAGTGAAAACGGGCGACAACGGATTTAATTTTGCCATATCGATTCTCAAGAGCGCAAACGGCGACCCCTCGTCGTGCCAGCGCTACACCTTCTCATATAACAATCCGTTGAACGGCGAGGGCAGGTTTATCCACACATATAAATCCGACGGAGATCCCCTGCCGAGCTTTGAGGGAGAGCCGAAGTTAGTTGAAATAGGCGACGACAGCATAGACGAGTTCGCCGAAAAGCTCTGGGGCGCGCTGAACGAGGACAACAAGGTGTCGCTCTTTGTAAGATACATAGACCTCGACAGCTTAAAGACGACGAGCAGAATAATAAATAAGAATAAATAAGAATAATTGACAGGAGGATAAATATGAACGAGCTTGAGCTTAAATACGGCTGTAACCCTAATCAGAAGCCGTCTAAAATATTTATGAAGGACAACGGCGAGTTGCCGATAAAGGTCTTAAACGGCAAGCCGGGGTATATCAACTTTCTCGACGCGTTCAACAGCTGGCAGCTTGTAAAGGAGCTTAAAGCCGCGACAGGACTTCCCGCGGCGGCGTCATTCAAGCACGTAAGCCCGGCGGGAGCGGCGGTAGCGACCGAGCTTTCCGACACGCTTAAGAAAATATATTTTGTCGATGACTTAAAGCTCTCGCCGCTTGCAAGCGCATACGCCAAGGCGAGGGGCGCGGACAGAATGAGCTCCTACGGCGACTGGGCGGCGCTGTCGGATATTTGCGACGTTGAAACGGCAACGCTTTTAAAGAGAGAGGTTTCCGACGGAATAATCGCCCCCGGCTATACCGACGAGGCGCTTGAAATTTTGAAGAGCAAGAAAAAGGGCAATTATCCCATAGTTCAGATAGATCCCGACTACGTCCCCGCCGAAAAGGAGTATAAGGACGTGTTCGGCATAACCTTCGAGCAGGGCAGAAACGAGCTTAAAATAGACGACGAAATGCTCTCGAATATGGTTACGGAAAACAAAAGCCTAACCGACGAGGCAAAGCGCGATTTGAAGATAGCCCTCATCACGCTGAAATATACCCAGTCAAATTCGGTCTGCTACGCCAAAAACGGACAGGCTATCGGCGTGGGCGCAGGTCAGCAGTCGAGAATACACTGCACCCGCCTCGCCGGAAACAAGGCGGATATCTGGTACCTGCGCCAGCATCCGAAGGTACTCGGACTTCAGTTCGTGGATAATATACGCAGACCCGACCGCGACAACACCATCGACGTATATATTTCCGAGGACCACGACGACGTTTTGGCGGACGGAGTATGGCAGCAGTTCTTCAAGGTAAAGCCCGAGGTCCTGAGCGCAGAGGAGAAAAAAGAATGGCTGAAAACATTCAGCGGCGTTTCACTCGGCAGCGACGCGTTCTTCCCGTTTGGGGACAATATAGAAAGAGCAAAGCGCAGCGGCGTAGAGTTTATCGCTCAGCCGGGCGGCTCCATCAGAGATGATAATGTCATAGACACCTGCAATAAGTACGGCATCGCAATGTGCTTTACCGGCATAAGACTGTTCCACCATTGATAGGAGGAAAACAAATGAATGTATTGATGATAGGCTCGGGCGGACGCGAGCACGCGCTCATAAAGGCGATAATGAAAAGCCCAAGACTTGAAAAGCTCTACTGCGCCCCGGGCAACGGCGGTATCTCACGGGACGCCCAGTGCGTCGATATTCCCGTTATGGACAAGGAGAAAATGGTCGCCTTCGCTCGGGAGAACGATATAGACCTCGCCTTTGTCGCTCCGGACGATCCTCTCGCCGCAGGTATGGTCGACGCGTTTGAGGCAGCCGGAATACGCGCCTTCGGGCCTAACGCCGCCGCCGCGATTATCGAGGCGAGCAAGGTCTTTTCAAAGAACCTGATGAAAAAGTACGGTATACCCACCGCAAAATACGAGGTGTTCGACAGCGCCGACGCGGCGATAGATTACATAAAAAGCGGCAATATGTCGCCGGTTGTTGTCAAGGCGGACGGTCTCGCCCTCGGCAAGGGCGTAATAATCGCGCAGAGCATAGATGAAGCCGAGAAAGCTGTGCGCTCGATAATGGAGGAGAAAAAGTTCGGCGACTCCGGCAACAGAGTGGTTATAGAGGAGTTTCTGACCGGACCGGAGGTTTCCGTTCTGTCGTTTACCGACGGAAAAACCGTAAAGCCCATGGTATCCTCAAAGGACCATAAGAGAGCCTACGACGGCGACAAGGGTCTCAACACCGGCGGAATGGGAACTATAAGCCCGAACCCTTATTATACCGACGAGCTTGCCGCAGAGTGTATGGAGAAGATATTTAAACCGACCGTAGCCGCAATGGCAAAGGAGGGCAGAGCGTTCAAGGGCTGCCTCTACTTCGGCTTGATGATGACCCCGAACGGCCCCAAGGTAATAGAGTACAACGCGCGCTTTGGCGACCCAGAGGCGCAGGTCGTGCTGCCGAGGCTTAAGACGGATATACTGGATATAATCGACGCCGTAATAGACGAGCGGCTTGACGAGATAGAAATAGAGTGGAGCGACGAATGCTCGGCTTGTGTAGTAATGGCGAGCGGCGGCTATCCCGAATCGTACAAAAAGGGGATAGAGATGTTCGGGCTGGACAACGGCGGTCAGGTTGACGGCGCCACCGTTTATCACGCGGGAACGCGGTATGAAAACGGAAAATTTTATACAAACGGCGGCAGAGTGCTCGGCGTTACCGCGACAGGAAAAACTCTTGACGAGGCTCTTGACAAGGCTTACGGCGCAGTAGCGAAAATTAGCTTTGAGGGTGCGCACTACCGCAGAGATATAGGCAGAACGAAATAATAACGGCGAAACGGCGGAGTTTCATACGAGGGCAGGCGGAGTAAGGGCAGGCTCGAGAGCGGGCTGCCGCCGATTCGTTTTTGATTTGTGCTGACGGAAAGCCTTAACGGGCGG
>CANPZK010000065.1 GCA_947588875.1 uncultured Clostridia bacterium | reverse complement strand
CTTCCAAAACGTCGCTTATATCTACCTCTGCTCCGTCCTGCCAAAGGCGCTCAAGGTCGTAAAACTCCCGCGCCTCCTCCGAGAAGATGTGAACTATCACGTCCACATAGTCGAGCAATATCCAGCTGTCGTTGCGGTGACCCTCGATGTGGCTCACGCTGACTCCCGCCTCGTCAAGCCTGTACTCGACCTCCTCGGACATAGCCTTTATCTGTGTGCTGTTCGTACCCGCCGCTATCACCATATAATCGGCAAGCGTCGAAACAGCGTCTATTTTCAGAACCTTTATATCCTGTCCCTTTTTGCCGTCAAGAGCCTTTGCGGCAATTTTTGCAGTTTCCAATGACGTCAAACTATTCACCTCAAAACTTGTAGTTTAAAATTATATCGTTATAGCAGGCAACCGCGTTCGGCTCGATCGTGCGCTCTCGCTTTATAAGGTCGGAAAGCGTAAACGAAAGCCCAAAGTGCATCGCCTCCTCTAAGCTCCTTCTTGATTTTTTCCTCATCGTTTCAACTCCGTCGTAGTCGCGCTCGTCGCTTGTGAAATCCGCGACGAAAATTATCTTTTCAAGCAGGCTCATACCGGCCCTGCCCGACGTATGATAGCGCACGGCATTTAGTATGTCCTCGTCGTCTATCCCCAATTCAGCGTGGATAAACGCCGCGCCGGAAATTGAATGCCAGAGCTTCGGCGACGACATCTGCATTTTGGAAAGTATTATACCATCTCGCTCCATTATTTGCAACTGCTCCTCGTTCGGAGTTTCCTTTGTCACGTCGTGCAAAATACCGGCGAGCTTCGCCTTCTGCTCGTCCGCACCGTAAAGCGCCGCCAGCTTTTCAGCCTCCTTGGCGACGTTTTCGCTGTGGGTAAATCGCTTATCGCCCATTCGCGATTTGACTATCCTTTTACATTCCTTATAGGTCATACTCATACCTCCCTGTAACAGCTTTTGAATTTTATCAAACGTAAAGGCCGTGCGTGCGGATATAATCATACACCTCCGGCAGCACGAGGCCGCTTGGAGAAGCACCGTCCTTCACGGCTTTCCTTACCTCGGTCGAGGATACGGCCATAACCCTATCCGTGAGTATCACGCTGTCGCAGCCGAATCTTTTTAAAAATCTGCTGTGATTTTCAAGCTCATAAACATCGTCGTCGTTTCTCGACACCGTGCATATTTTTGCCAATGAGCATATATCCTCTGGTCTGTACCAGCTTTGAAGCGACATATACATATCCGCTCCGACTATAAGATACAGCTCGCTATCGGGATAAATCTCCCCGATTTCTTTAAGAGTATCGACAGTATAGCTCCTTCCGCCGCGCTTTATTTCAATATCGCTTGCGGTGATCTTATCGTTGTATTTTTCATAAAAGCCGCACATATTAAGCCTGTGCTCGGCGGATACCATATCCGCGCCGAGCTTGTGCGGCGGTATAAACGCCGGCACGAGCAAAAGCCTGTCGAGCGACAGCCGCTTTATAAATTTTTCGGCGATTTGAAAATGTCCGATATGCGGCGGGTTGAAGCTGCCGCCAAACATTGCGATTTTCATATTATTTTTTGCCCGCCTTGGGAAGCTCTATTTTCGGCTCCTTCTCGTTGCGCTTGTACAGCACAAATTTCGTGCCGATAACCTGGACTACCTCCGCCTTTATCTCGCGGGCGATCTCCTCGGATATTTCTCTCGGAGACGCTCCGGCGCTCTCGAGCACCTTGCCCTTTATCAGCTCTCTTTTCTTTATCGCGTCGGCGGCCTGCTTTATTATCTGCTCGTTCATGCCGCCCTTGCCGACCATAAGTATGGTATCGTATCCGTTTGCAAGAGAGCGCAGATACGCCCTCTGTTTACTTGTCAACATTAAATATCCCCATTTCGGTTTTTATTCTTTGAGCTTTTTTCAAGCTCCGCCTTCAGACTTCGCAGAGCGCGGCCACGGTGGCTTATTTTGTCCTTTTCGGAATCGCTCAGCTCGGCGAAGCTCTTTCCTTCATCGACCAAAAACACCGGGTCGTATCCGAAGCCGCCGCTGCCCTTTGGCTCAAACGCTATTTTTCCCTCGCAGAAGCCGCTCGCCTCTATCATCTCTCCGTTTTCGAGTATGCAGCATATTGACGAAACAAAGCGCGCGCCCCTCTTATTTTCCGGTACGTCCTTCATCTCATCAAGCAGCTTATTTATGTTTTCGCCGTCGGTCGCGTTTTCACCGGCGAAGCGAGCCGTATAAACTCCGGGCGCGCCGCCGAGCGCGTCGGTCATAAGCCCCGAATCGTCCGCGACAACGGGCATACCCGTAAGCTCGAACGCCGCCCGTGCTTTAAGTCTTGCATTTTCGGCAAAGGTTTCTCCCGTTTCCTCAACGTCGCCAAGCTCCACTCCCGCCTGCCTTGCGGTCAGAGCCTTTATTCCGAGCGGATTGAGTATTCTATTAAGCTCCTGCGCCTTGTGCGCGTTATTCGACGCTATTATAAAGCTCTTCATAATTACTCCCTATCGTCCCTCGCAAAGAGCGCCCTTGCAAAATCGTCGCTGTTAAACGGCTGTAAATCGTCTATCTGCTCTCCTACGCCGATGTATTTTACCGGAACGTCAAGCTCCTCCTTGATAGACAGAACTACTCCGCCCTTTGCAGTGCCGTCGAGCTTGGTAAGCACGATTCCCGTTATTCCGGCGGCGTTTTTAAATTCCTTCGCCTGATTCACGGCGTTTTGTCCCGTTGTTGCGTCCAAAACAAGAAGATATTCCTTGTCCGCGTCGGGAAGCTCTCTGTCTATTATCCTGCTTATTTTTGAAAGCTCGTCCATAAGATGTTTTTTATTGTGAAGTCTGCCCGCCGTGTCGCAGATTATAACGTCCGCGCCTCTCGCCTTGGCGGCAGAAATAGCGTCGAACACAACCGCCGCAGGGTCGGAGCCTTCGTTTTGCTTTACAATGTCGCATTCGGAGCGCTGCGCCCATATTTCAAGCTGGTCTATCGCCGCGGCGCGGAAGGTATCGGCTGCCGCGAGTATAACTCTCTTGCCGTCCAATCTTAGATTATTCGCGAGCTTTCCTATGGTGGTCGTCTTGCCGACTCCGTTTACTCCTATTACAAGTATGACGGACGGTCTTGTATTGATACAGAGTTCCTCGCCGCCCCTGAGCATTTCCGCTACTGTTTCCTCAAGCAGCCTGTGTATTTCGCTCGGGTCCTTGATCCCCTGCTTTTTCACCTTGCGGCGCAGCTCGTCCGTTATCTTTGTGGCTGTGTTTACGCCGACGTCGCCCATTATGAGCAGCTCCTCAAGCTCTTCAAAAAGCTCCTCGTCTATCTTTGTGAAGGATTTGAGCATAGAGTCTATCTGCCCGACAACGGCGTTTCTTGTTTTTTTAAGTCCTTCTTTTATTTTACTGAAAAATCCCATTTACATCAATCCTTTGCTTATTTTACTCCCGGCGCGTTGGCTATATCGGTGGAGTGCATTTCCAACAGCTTTGAGATGCCCTTGTCCTGCATTGTTACGCCGTACAGCACGTCCGCCTCTTCCATTGTGCCGCGCCTGTGAGTAATCAGAATAAACTGCGTTCTGTCGTTCATATTTCTAAGATACGAGGCGAAGCGATATACGTTTACGTCGTCGAGCGCCGCCTCGATTTCGTCCATCACGCAAAACGGCGCGGGGCTTACTTTCATTATAGCAAAATACAGAGCGATTGAACAAGAGCTTTTTCACCGCCGGACAGCGCCTCAAGGTGAACCACTATTTTTCCCGGCGGGTGTACGTTTATCTCTATTCCGCTTTGCAGAATATCGTTTGGGTCAGAAAGCTCGAGCGACGCGTCGCCGCCGCCGAAAAGCTCCTTGAACGTAGACTTGAAATTGCTGTTTATTTTGTCAAATCTCTCGATGAACAGCTCCTGCATCTGCTTTGTAAGCTCGTTTATAAGGCGGATTATCTCGCTGCGCGACTGCTCTACGTCCGATACCTGCGCGCTTAAAAACTCGTACCGCTCCGATACCTCCTTATACTCCTCGATAGCCCCTACGTTTACAGAGCCGAGATTCTTTATCCTGCTTTTTAATTCGTTCAGACGTTTTTTCGCCGCCGGAACGTCATTAAGCGGCGCGACAGTCTGCTCCGCCTCCCGCCGGGTGAGCTCGTATTCCTCCCACAGCTTGGCGATTATATCGTCGTACTGCTTTTGAAGATTCGCCTTTCGCTCCTCGAGTCTGGCAAGCTCCCTTCCCGAAAGCTCTCTTTCGTTTATCTTATCCTTTTCCGTTTTGCGCAGCTCCGCGCTCGCCCGCTCGAGCTCCATTCGCTGATTCGTTATATCCTTTATGCTCTCCTGTTTTGAGCTGATATTTTCGGCAAGCTCGTCTATCGCCCGGTTAAGCTCGTCTATCTGCCGCCTTATGGAGGCGTTTTTCTCCGCGAGCATCTCGGTTTCGGCGATAAGGCTTTTCTTTCTCGCGTCCTGGGTCGTTCCCGTGCTTTTTGCGAGTGCTATTTCGGCGTTTAACGCCTCTATATCCTTATCGACGGACACGCGGCGCAGTCCCAGCTCCTGGAGCTGATGAGAGATTTCTTCCCTCTGCGCCGAATATTTCTCGCTCGTTCCCGCAACCTGCCTCGACCTTTCCTCAAGCTCGCTCTTTTCCGCGTTCACCCGTTCAAGCTCCGCTGACACCTCGCTTAACTCACGCTTTAATCTGTCCGCGTCGGCTGTGCGGCGGTCGCGCTCGTTCATACGCTCGCTCAGCGCGCTCTTTTCGCTTTCAAGCTCGTTTTTGCAGGCGGCTCCCTCCGCCTCCGCTCTGATTTGCTGCTCCTTTAGCCGAACCGTTTCGGATTGGATATTCCGCATTTCCGCTTCTTCCCTTTGAAGCTCCGAGATGAGCGCGTCATATTCTCCGCTCGCGTCGCTCTGCTTTTTGCTCAGCTCTGCGTCGAGCTTTTTCAGGTTTTCTATTTCGCTTACGCGGCTCAAAAGTCCGGACTTTCTCGCGAGCGAGCCGCCCGTGAGCGAGCCGCCTGCGTTTACCACCTGCCCGTCAAGGGTGACGATTTTGAATCTGTAAGAGTACGCCTTTGCGATTTTTACGGCGCAGTTCAAATCCTGCGCGACAACTATCCTGCCGAGCAGTGAGGAGAGTATGTTTTTATACTCGGGCTTGCAGTCGCATAAGGCTCCCGCTACGCCTATGAAGCCGTCGTGATTTTCTATGCCGCTTTCATTAAGCTCTCTGCCCTTTATCGTGTTTATCGGCAAAAAGGTACAGCGGCCGCCGTCGCGCTTTTTCAAAAGGCTTATCGCCGCCTTAGCGTCGTTTTCCGTTCCCGTCACCACATTCTGCATAGCGGCTCCGAGAGCCGTTTCTATTGCGACGGTGTACTCCCGCGGAACGTGAATTACCCTCGAAACGGGGCCGTGTATGCCCGTGAGTATGCCGCGCTCGCTTTCCTTCATCACTATCTTTACGCTGTGGCTGAAGCCCTCAAGATTTCTCTCCAAATCCTCCAGCAGCTTTATCCTTCGCCTGTTTTCGCGCGTATCAAGCATCAGCTTGTCCGCAAGCGCCTTTTGGTTTTCAGCCTTTTTCCGCTTGCCGTCTATTCTCATTCTGTATCCGTCGCAGGAGTTATTGAGTGAAATAAGCTTTTCCGCGCAAGAGGCTTTTTTGCTCTCGTAATCCGCAAGCAGCTCCGTAAGGCTCTTTACGCTTTCGTTAAGCTCGTCTATCTCGCCGTTCAGGGCGTTTATCCTGCTTTCGTTGTCCTCTACGCTCGATTCGCACCTCATCTGCCTTACTCTTATGTCGGCGGCCTGAGAAGCGAGCTTATTCAGCGAGAGGTTAAGCTGCTGAATTAGCTGTGAGTTTTCCCCCGAAACAAGATTTATCTCGTTGAGCTTATCGGACAGCTCGTCGTGCTCCGCGCGCAGGCTTTCTATCTCGGTCTTTTTTTCCTCTATGCGCGTTCTTTTATTTTCAACGTCCCTTTCAAGGTTAAGATAAGACGAGGCGAGCTGTTCTATTTCGCCGTTTATTCTCTCTATGTTTTCCTCGTTGTGAAAAATATTATTTTCCGCTACGGAAATAAAGGAGCGCTTTTCCGCCGTTTTTTCCTCAAGCTCCGATATTTCGGCTCTTATTCCGTCGATTTTGCCGGCAAGCTCTCCACCCTTTAAGTAATAATCCTCGGTCTTTTTCGATATCGCGTCAAGCTCGTCCGACGCCGCCTCGTTCTGACTTCTGGCTATCTCTATTTTTTCCTCATGCTCGCGCAGAACGTCCGCCGATTTTTCCAGCGTATCGAGCCACAGGGCTATCTCAATATCCTTTTTCTCCTGAGAATATTCCAAAAACGCCGTCGCCTTTTCCGACTGCTTTCTCAGCGGCTCCACTCTCTCCTCAAGCTCCGACACTATATCGCGCAGGCGCAAAAGGTTTTCCTCGGCGTTTTTCAGCTTGCGCTCCGCCTCGCTCTTGCGGTAGCGGTAGCGCGATATGCCCGCCGCCTCCTCGAATATCTCGCGTCTGTCCTCGCTTTTTGAGGCCACTATGCTGTCTATCTTGCCTTGTCCGATCATGGAATAACCGTCGCGTCCAAGGCCCGTATCCATAAACAGCTCGTGAATATCCTTTAATCTGACCGCTGCGCGGTTGATTAGATATTCGCTGTCGCCGCTTCTGTAATACCGCCTTGTAACGGCTATTTCATCACCGTCAAATTCAAGCGCTCTGTCCTTGTTGTCTATTGTAAGCGTTACCTCGGCGTAGCCCTGCCTTTTTCTGCCGTCGGTCCCGTTGAAAACTACGTCCTCCATCTTTGAGCATCTCAGCGACTTTGGCGACTGCTCGCCGAGCACCCATCTTATCGCGTCGCTTATGTTGCTCTTGCCGCTTCCGTTGGGGCCGACCACGGCGGTTATGCCCTTGTCAAAGCTGAGCTTGGTTTTATCGGGAAAGGTTTTAAAGCCCTGTATTTCAAGTGATTTGAGTAGCACTGTTCCACCCCTGTAAAATTATTTTATACGACCGGAGTTATCCTTAACCCGTCGTTTTCAAGCCTGTCGTCGGGAATTACTTTTATCTCGATTCCCCTGAATCTCATTTCCTCAATATTTTTTCTCTTTTGCCCGACCGCCTTTGATATATTTCGCGGGCTGACATGAACCGTATACTTTTTCGCGCCGCAATCGAGGTCGTCTATTGAGGCGATAATTCTATTTAAAAATATTCTGCTCTCGCAAAGCTCTCTGAACGCGGGGTGATAAGGCCCCGATATGTAATCGGCTCTCAGCGATTCGCTGTCGTGAAGTCCCAAACGGATTATTTTTATCCCCGCCGAATTAAACATAACTATGAGCCTTGAGCAAAGCTCGACCGCCTGCTTTAGTGTCTGCGGCTTATACTCCCCCGACAGGCAAAGCTCGCCGAGCCTTGTGTTTTTGAGCGCTATCGTGGGATATATGCGTATTGTGTCGGGCTTTAGCTCTATAAGCCTGCGCGCCGTGCAAATATCCTTTTCGTCGTCGCTGCCGTACAGCCCCGTCATCATCTGTAGTCCGAGTGAAAAGCCGTTTTTCTTTATCAGCTCGGACGATTTTACAACGTCGTCCGCGCTGTGACCGCGCAAGTTAAGCTCGAGCACGCCGTCGTCCATGCTCTGTGCGCCGAGCTCTATCGAGGTGACCCCATAGGCTTTGAGCGTATTTAATATTTCCTGAGAGATATAATCCGGTCTTGTGGAAATTCTTATTCCCTTGAAAAGCCCCTTTGACACATAGCTGTATGCGGCTTCAAGCAGGGATTTCATATATTCCGGCTCTATTCCGGTAAAGCTGCCTCCGAAAAAGGCTATTTCGCTTTGCGCCGTATCGTATCCTGATTTCAGCGCGGTTTCAGCCGCCGCCTCAACGTCACTCTGCGTTACCCTCTCGGTGCAGCCGGTTATCTCCTTTTGATTGCAAAAGCTGCACTGCTTCGGGCAGCCGTTGTGCGGAACGAACAGCGCGACGTTAGAACGCTTCAATATCCCATCAGCTCCAATGCCTCGCGCGCCGCCTGCTGCTCCGCCTCTTTTTTGCTTCTGCCGCCGCCCCTTCCGACTACGTTGCTGTTAAGATGCACCTCGACGGTGAAGTGCTTGTCGTGGTCGGGGCCGGACTCGCCGGTCAGGACGTAGGAGATCCTCTCCTCCGGATTTTTCTGCACTATCTCCTGGAGCTTGGTCTTGTAGTCGCTGAACGTCTTTGCCTTGTGATTTTTAATATCCTTGACAACAAAGCGGAGGATAAATTTCCTCGCGTTTTCAATGCCGCCGTCGAGATATATCGCCGCTATCACGGACTCGAACGCGTCGGCAAGTATCGACGAGCGCGTCCTGCCGCCGTTTTTGCTCTCGCCGTGGCTGAGAAGCAGGTGTTTGCCGAGGTCGATCGACCTTGCGTACTCCGCAAGAGTCTTTTCGCAAACGAGCGAGGCTCTCAGCTTTGTAAGCTCGCCCTCGGGAAGCTCGGGGCAGTGCTTGAATATATAATCTGACACGACGATGCTCAGCACGGAATCTCCGAGAAATTCCTGCCTTTCGTTGCAGACTATCTCGCCCTTTCTCTCGTTTGCGTAGGACGAATGGGTGAGCGCGATTTTAAGATAATTAATGTTTTTGAAATCATATCCCAGTACCTTGCAAAAATCTTCCATCATTATCACCTTAGGTTCATATAAATTTCATAAATCAATATCGTTTTTGCAGTCGGCTTAAATTTCCGCCAAGGCATTATCTGCGCAAGGAAATTTCGCTTTCTATTTCGCTTACAACATTGTTTTTTACAAATTCCGCCGTCAGCCCGACCGCGCTCTTTATTGTCCGCGCTTTGGAACTGCCGTGCGCCTTAAAGACGGGCTTCGACGTGCCGAGCAGAGGCGAACCGCCGTATTCGTTATAGTCGAACTCCTTTTTCATCGCCTTCATATCCGAAAGCACCAGAGCCGCCGCGAGCTTGTTTTTTATTCCGCTTGTGAAAACGTCCTTTATTCTTCCCATGAGCGCTGCCGCGACTCCCTCGTACATTTTGAGTATTATATTCCCCGTAAAGCCGTCGGCTACCACAACGTCGCTTTCGCCCTCAGGCACTCCTCTGCCCTCGACGTTGCCGACGAAATTAAGCCCCGAGGATTTTAAAAGCTGATATGTTTCCTGATACAGCGGCGTTCCCTTGTGCTCCTCGGCTCCGCAGTTTGCAAGCCCGACCCTCGGGCTTTTTATGCCCATAACCTTGTTCATATATATCGAGCCCATAATGCCGAACTGCAAGAGCATTTCCGGTCTGCACTCGACGTTTGCCCCGCCGTCTATCAGCATGGTGCAGCCATTAAGCGTAGGAAGTACCGGAGCGAACGCCGGCCGCTTTATGCCCTTGATGCGCTTTATTATCATAGTCGCGCCCACGACGAGGGCTCCGCTGTTTCCTGCGGAAATAAAGGCGTCGCCGCCGCCCTCCGACAGCATTTTGAAGCCGAGCGCCATTGACGAGTCGCTCTTTGTCTTTATGACCGAGGCGGGGTCGTCCTCCATTGTTATGATTCCGGGAGCGTCGGCAATATCAATATCGGAAATATCTATATTATTTTCCTCAGCTACCCGTTCTATCTCGCTTTTTTTACCCGTAAGCGCTATGTCTATTTTATATTCGTCCCTTGCAAGGCGCGCGCCCTTTATTATCTCAAGCGGCGCGTTATCTCCGCCGAATGCGTCGATTATTATTTTCATATTATCACCTGAATTTATATACCGTTGTCATTTATGAATTTCCTAAGTGCGGCAAATGAACGCTCGGAATATTTTTCCGCTCTTATTCTTTTGTCGCGCACCGCCTCTTCAAGCGGTATCATAATGCCCAAATTTGCCCCCATCGGCTGGAATTTTTTAACGCTCTCGTCCGAGATATAGCGGCTGAGCGCGCCTATCATGGTTTCCCTCGGAAGAGTAACGGTATTCTCTCCCACGGCGAGCCGCGCCGCGTTTATTCCCGCGACAAGCCCGGAGGAGGCGGATTCCATATATCCCTCTACGCCCGTCATCTGACCGGCGAAAAAGAGCCTGCCGTTCCCTCTGACGCTGAAATCGGAGTTTAATATGCGCGGCGAGTCTATAAAGGTGTTTCTGTGCATAACGCCATAGCGCACTATCTCCGCGTTTTTAAGCGCGGGTATCATTGAGAACACCCGCCTTTGCTCCCCGAATTTTAAATTCGTCTGAAAGCCGACGAGGTTATAAAGCGTTCCGGCGGCGTTTTCCCGCCTTAGCTGGAGCACCGCCCACGGTCTGCGCCCTGTTTTGGGATCTCGCAGTCCGACGGGCTTCATGGGGCCGAAGCGTATCGCGTCTTTGCCCCTCTGCGCCATTATCTCTATCGGCATACAGCCCTCGTATACCTTTGGGTCCGAAACGTCAAAATCGTGCAGCGGCGCTCTCTCGGCGTTTATAAGCTCCTGCTCGAAGCGCTCAAACTCCTCTTTATTCATCGGGCAGTTTATATAGTCGTCCTCGCCGCCCCGGTCATATCTCGAAGCGGTAAAGGCGCAGTCCATATCTATGCTCTCCGCAGTCACTATCGGAGCCGCCGCGTCAAAAAAGCTGAGCGCGCCGCCGAAAATTTTCTTTATGCACTCTGCCAGCGGCTCGCTCGTGAGCGGCCCCGTCGCGACGACGGTTATCCCCTCGAGCTTATCGAGGTCCGTCACTTCCCCGCAGATAAGCTCGATGTTTTTATGGCTTTTTATTCTCTCGGTAACGCTTGAGGAAAAAATATCTCTGTCCACCGC
>CANPZK010000064.1 GCA_947588875.1 uncultured Clostridia bacterium | reverse complement strand
TTGGTCCGAGTGACTGGAGTCGAACCAGCGGCCTCTTGAACCCCATTCAAGCGCGCTACCAAACTGCGCCACACCCGGATATATGAAGCCGACCGTGATTTTCATTGCCGGCTTGTTTGTTTTTTTATTATTCCGCGTCGAAGAACTTTGAGTGTATCGCGCTCACCGCTCTGTCCGCGTCGTTGATGTCTATGAGAACCGAAACCTTGATCTCGCTTGTGGAAATCATCTGAATGTTTATCTGATTATCATAGAGAGCCTCGAACATTTTCGAAGCCACGCCGGCGTGCGTTTCCATTCCCGCTCCGACGATGGACACCTTGGCGACGTTCTCGTCGAGCACAACGCTGCCCGCGCCGATCTCCCTTGCGTACTCGTTCAAAAGCTCAAGAGCCTGCTTGCCCTTTTCCTTCGCCACAGTAAAGGCGATGTCCTTTGTGTTATCTCTGCCAACAGACTGGAGGATTATGTCGATATTGATGTCCTTTGAGGAGAGCTTTGAGAATATCTTGAACACGATCCCCGGCTTGTCGGGAAGCTCGGTTATAGAGATCCTCGCAACGTTTGTATCCTTAGCGACGCCGCTTATCAGCATTTTTTCCATTTTCGCCGTCTCCTTAACGATAGTGCCCGGGGCATTTGTCAGGCTCGAAAGCACCTCAAGCTCCAAATTGTATTTTTTAGCCATCTCAACGCTTCTGTTGTGAAGCACCTGAGCGCCGAGAGTTGCAAGCTCGAGCATCTCGTCGTATGAGATCTCGCCGAGCTTTTTGGCGTTTTTGACCTTTCGCGGGTCGGCTGTGTAAACGCCCTCAACGTCGGTATATATCTGGCAAAGATCCGCGTGCAGAGCGCAGGCTATCGCGACCGCGCTCGTGTCCGAGCCGCCTCTGCCGAGCGTCGTAACGTCGCCGTAGCGGCTTATACCCTGAAAGCCCGCAACGACAACTATATTTCTTCGGTCAAGCTCGCTTTTGAGCCTTTCCGAATTTATCCTTCTTATTCTGGCGTTTGTGTGCATTGACGTTGTTTCAAAGCCCGCCTGCCAGCCTAAAAGAGAAACGACGGGATAACCGAGCTTCTGTATCGCCATTGCAAGCAGAGCTATTGAAATCTGTTCGCCCGCCGCAAGGAGCATATCCTTTTCGCGGTTGGTGGCGTCGGGATTTATCTCGTTAGCCTTGTCTATCAAATCGTCCGTTGTGTCGCCCTGCGCGGAAACAACTACAACTACGTTGTTGCCCTTTTTGTAGGTGTCGGTGACGATTTTGGCGACGTTCATAACTCTTTCCGCGTCCTTAACGGACGTTCCGCCAAACTTCTGTACTATAAGGCCCATTGGTATTCCTCCCAATATTTTCCCTCTGAGAGATTAAAGCCTCTCGCGCTCTCCCCGTCTGGAAAAGCGTCCTTAAAGATTTTAATAGCTTTCTCTCAAAATGTCAAGAGGAAAACGCAAATTATTCAATAAATATCCTCGCGCCTTCGCTCTCGGGAGATAGTGTCAGCATTCTCCAGCCCTTTATTCCTTTTTCCTCAAGAGCGGCTATCGCGTGCTGTTCAAACGTCTCGGCGCCCTCCTCGTCTACAATCGAAAGTATCGACGGGCCGGCTCCGCTGACGCAGGTGCCGTATGAGCCGAGCTCATAGCTCAATCTGAACACCGTGTCGTAGCCCTCTATGAAATGTTTTCTGTACGGCTGATGAAGTCTGTCCTGAACCGCAACGCGCAGGTTCTCAAGGCTGCCGGAAAACAGAGCCGAGGTCATAAGCGCCGAGCGCGAGAGATTGAACACCGCGTCGCCGCGCGAATATTTATCGGGAAGAACGCCCCTTGCGGTCTCCGTTTTCAGCTCAAACGGCGGTACGAACACCGCAAAGCGTATATTGTCCGCGACCGGCACGGTCACGCTGTATATCCTGCCGCCGTCCATCGCCGAGGTGACAAGCCCTCCCGTTATGGCGGGGGTGGTGTTGTCCGGGTGTCCCTCTATTTTTACAGCCAGCGTTTCAAGATCAGACCTTGAAAGCGGATTGCCGAGAAAACGGTTCGCGCCGACAAGTCCGGCGACTATACACGCCGAGCTGCTGCCGAGTCCGCGCGTCATGGGGATATTGTTTTCCTGTATCAATTTAAGGCCGGGCAGCTTCTTTCCGCATTCCTCATAAAGCCTCTGCGCCGACCAGTATATCAGGTTGCTCTCGTCGGTCGGTATTTTTATGCCGTCCTTTGACGAGATATCAATGGCGTCGCTCTCCTCCATCCAAACCTGATTATAAAGCGCAAGCGCTACGCCGAGGCTGTCAAAGCCCGAGCCGAGGTTTGCGCTCGTTGCGGGAACCTGTACTCTAATCATATTACAGATCACCCATGCGTATTCTTGATTCTATTTTTACGCCCGCCTTTTCAAGCGACTTTGCGCGCTCGTCAAATTCCTTCACTGTCATTTCGGGCGTTACAAACGCCGCCTCGTTTTCTCCCGAGGAGGCTCTCGCTATCATCTTCACGCCGCCGAACGCCTTTTCCGCCTCCGCTTTTATGTCGGCTCCGCCGCTGTAAGACGCTCTGACGTACATTGAGCATACGCTCTCCTCATACGGCAGAACGTAGCCGTCCTCGCCGTCAGCCCAGAACAGGTATTTTCTCGCCTTGAAGTGCTTTATGCAGTCGATAACGTCTGCGACTACCGCGCTCGCCGTGGGCATCTTTCCCGCGCCCTTGCCGTAGAACACAACGTCGCCCGTTGAATCGCCCCTTACCATTATACCGTTGAATACGTCGTCAACTCCGGCGAGCTGACTGCCGTTTGGCAGCACCATGGGGGCTACAAAAATATCTATCCTGCCGTCGCCGAGCTTTTTAACGCTGCCTATCAGCTTGATAACGCCGCCCCATGCCGCCGCGTATGAAACGTCGGCGAGGGTTATTTTTGTTATGCCCTCCGTATGTATATTGTCCGGATAGACGTGCTTGCCGTAGGCGAGGGACGCGAGTATGCATATCTTTCTCACCGCGTCAAGCCCCTCAACGTCTGCGGTCGGGTCCTTTTCGGCATAGCCGAGGCTCTGCGCGAGCTTGAGCGCGTCCTCAAACGACATTTGGTCCCTTATCATCTTTGTGAGGATAAAGTTTGTGGTTCCGTTCAAAATTCCCGCGACCTCAACGACGTCGTTCGCCGCGAGGCACTGGCTCATCGGACGAATGATGGGTATTCCGCCGCCAACGCTCGCCTCAAAGAGGAAATTCACGTTTTTGTCCTGCGCTATACGGAGCAGCTCCGCGCCCTTTGCGGCGACAAGCTCCTTGTTTGAGGTGACGACGCTCTTGCCCCTTTCAAGGCACTGCTTGACGAAATCATACGCCGGATGCAGTCCGCCCATGACCTCGACCACGACCCTCACGTCGTCGTCGTTTAAAATAATATTGAAGTCCTTTATAAACTTCTCCTCGAGCGGGTTGCCCGGGAAATCCCTTATATCGAGTATATATTTAATGTCTATTTCTTCCTTGGCTCGCTTTGCAAGGCTCTCTCTGTGCGTAACGATTATCTCCGCCACGCCCGAGCCTACAACGCCGTAGCCCATTATTGCAACACTTACCATAGTACACACCTCTTGCCAATTTTATTCTTTGCCTAATCGACCGCTCTCAGACTCCGCACGCCTGTTTAAGCCGCCTCGTCGCCGCCGGTATAATCGGACGAGGTATCTCCGCCCCCGCCGTCGCCGCCGGTGTAATCGGACGAGGTATCTCCCCCGCCGCCGCTGTAATCGGACGAGGTGTCTCCCCCGCCGCCGGTATAATCGGACGAGGTATCGCCGTAGTCGCTGCTGCTGTCGTCGTAGTCATAATCTGAGCTGCTCGAATACGTTCCGTAGCCGTAGCCATAGCCCGAGCTTGACGAGGAATTGCCGTAGCCCGACGAATAGCCGTGATAGCCGCTGCAATATTCCGGCATATTGTCGTCCGTATAATAGCCCATCTTTGTGTTGTAGCAATAGCTCGAGGCGAGCTTTCCGGTGCTTTCGCAGTACGCTATGGCGTGAACCTTGTCGGACAGCTTGTATTCCTTCGGCTCCTTGTCCGCGAGGTAGTGCGCCATAAGGTCGTGGAAGGTATGCTCCGCCTGATTGAACGCGTAGTCGCTTATTCTCGCCGGAGAGTCAAAGCCCACCCAGCTTCCTAAAATCGCATAGGGCGACATTCCTATGAACCAGTGGTCAAACTGACCGTCTGTCGTACCTGTCTTTCCTATGATGTCCCAGCCGTCTATCTTCGCTATATAAGCCGCCGTATGGCTCGGATTGTTGTAAACCACGTTGTAGTGCAGCAGCCTGTTCATTATCGTGGCCGTTTCCTCCGAATACGCCCTTGTCGGCTGATTTTCACGGTTGTCAAGTATTACGTTGTCGTTTTGGTCGGTAACGTAGTAGTATGTGTACGGCTCATAATATCTTCCGCCGTTGCCCATATACGCGTATCCCGCTACCATCTCCCTGACCGTAACGCCGCCGTTCATACCGCCTATTGAAAGAGCTCCGAGGTTTTGCGCGTCCTCGCTTGAGAGATTCTTGAAGCCCATTTTATTTATCGCCTGATTGTAAGCCGTTTTTGTGCCGACGAGCTGCATTGTCTGCACCGCCGCCGCGTTCAGCGAGCGCTCTATCGCCTCCGGCAGGAGAATGTCGTGATGATACGTCAAATCCGAGTTGTTCGGTCCCGACTCCCACTGCTTTTTGTCCTCGTCATATTTCCATTTTTCTATCGGCTCGTCCTTAACGTATGAGGAGAAGTTGTACTCTCCCTTTTGAATGGCGAGCGGATAAACGATAACCGGCTTTATGGACGAACCCGGCTGCAAAACGGAGTCGTTCGTTCTGTCCCATATGAGCGACGAGGTCTTTTTTTCTCGGCTGCCGACCGTGGCGATTATCCTTCCGTCAAATCCCATCATAACTATACCGGTCTGGAGGTTGGGGTCGTGCGAGGTGTCGATATTCACGGCGTAATCCTCCGCGAAATTCTGCATATCCTCGTCCATTGCGCAGTAAATTTTAAGTCCCTCGGTATAGAGCTTTGAGGAGGCGCTTGCCTCGCTGATGTCGAGCGCCTGCGCGAGGTCCTCGGTCAGATCGACGAGCAAGGCGTCCATATACCAGTTTGGAACGTCGCTCTTGTTCTCGGTGTCCTTTTTGCCGCTTTCAAGTATCGGGTTGTTGTGGCTCCCGACAAATTTCATTTTCTTGGATTCCTCTAACGCCTTGTCGTATTCCGCCTTAGTCAGCTTTTCCTGGTCGTACATCGCCTTCAGCACGGTTTCGCGGCGCTCTCTGTTTGCCTCCGGATATTCAAGCGGGTCGTATGCGGACGGATTCTGCGTTATTCCCGCAATCGCCGCGCACTCCGCCGGAGTGCAGTCCTTTATGTGCTTTGCAAAATACAGGTTTGCCGCCGCCTCAACTCCGTTGCAGCTCCCTCCGTAGTTTACTATATTCAGATAAGCCTCGAGAATTTCGTCCTTTGTGTATTCTCTTTCAAGGTTCAGCGCCCTGAATATCTCGTTGAGCTTTCTCGTTATGCTTACCTCGTTGTCGTTAGTTATATTTTTTATGAGCTGCTGTGTAAGCGTCGAGCCGCCGAAGCTGTCGCCGCCGCTTGCAAGGCTGAACACCGCTCCGAGCGTTCTCGTCCAGTCAACTCCGTGGTGTTCGTAAAAGCGCTTATCCTCGATTGCGATCTGCGCGTCCTTCATGGCGTCCGGTATTTCGTCAAGATCCACCCATATCCTGTTCTCGTTGCTGTGCAGCCTGTCGTATTCCTTCCACTTGCCCTCGTCGTCCTCAATGTATATAAAGCTCGTAAGATTGAGCTTTGAGGCGTGAAGGTCTATTCCCGTCGGCTGATTTGCAAGCTGCAAAAGATATATGCCGACCGAAATGCCGACCACTATCATGGAAATAACCAATATGAGAAGAATTGTGGACAGAACCTTCCACACCGCCGAAAGGCATCTTCTCGGCAAACTCTTTTCGACTATCGCCGCGTTATCCTGAACGGCGTCGTCCGTAAATTTGCTGATGTCTGTTTTCCTCACAGGTTTTACCTCCTTGTGTATATGAAATCCCGTATATACCAATATCTGCGTTCCGCCCTATAAAATATTTCCGTCGGCGGACTGTCGGTGAGTACACATTCCTATTTTGCATTATAACACTAATACCGTAAAATTTAAACGCTTTTTTTAAATTTTTTCGATTTTCAACGATTATTTACCTTTTTTTCACATTTGTTTAATAAAGCGCACAAATTATTTTTGTCACAAATTGCGCCGTATAAACGCCGGCGAAAATTTAAAGATAAATATATAAGTTCAGTCTCTTTAAAGACAGGCTGATAATTAATTCATACCGCAAAGGACGTGTTTTTATGAGCAAGCGTTTATCATTCTCTCTCGTGTTCACATTGTGCTTTCTTATCTGCGTGGGAACCGTGTCGGCTCTGGCTCCCTCAACCGTCGCCCCTGCCGCCGGCGCTGCGGACGCCGCCGCGCAGGAGCCTCCGGGCAGATTCGTTATCAGGGACTTTCACGGGAAAATCGCCGTTTTTGAGAGCGGCTCAGACTCGCCCGTGCAGATAACCGAGACTCTCACAAGCTCCCTGCCGAGCGTTGACACGATAGAGCTAAAGGGAGGGGTCTACGCCGCAGACGAGCGGGAGCTTCGCAGGCTGCTGGAGGATTATTGCAGCTGACAGCTTTCGCGCTTTTTTAAGCGGCGGCTGGGGTTAGTATATTTACGGACGGTATCCCTTACCGCGGCAGCCGGCTTCGGCGCTCTCGGCAGGACTGCGCTCGCGGTTGGGTTCGGGCGGCGGCGCGGCGCGGCTGCGCCGCGCGGAAAAACGCGGCGGAAAAAATTCTCCGGCTCGGAAAAACGCCCTGCCCCGCCGCGTTTTTCGCTCCCGCGCGCCGCAGGCGGGCGGGAGCCGCCGCCGCCCGAACACCCCTCCTCAAGCACATATGCAAAGCGGGAATACCGCCGGCTGCCGCTGCCGCGCACGAATCCTCCGGCAAATATTCCCGCGGCGATTTTCACCTCTCAGCACTTTACCTTGACAAATCGCCTTTATAGGAATAAAATTATTTAGGTTATTTAACTAATTTTGGCGTCGTCCGAGCGGACAACGGCTTTACGCCGCCGAATCTGCGGACGACTTCCCGAGTGAGGAGCTTGATGAATGGAGGATTCCTTTTCCGACAGACTGAGCGGAGCGATGGAAAAAAGCTATGTGCTTTTTTCAAGAGTTGAGCGTTCCATGCTTACAAGGTCAAAGCGGCTCAACCTCTCAGTAAGCGAGCTCGGTTTTATTGAAGAGATAAACAAAAACCCGCTGGTCGGCAAAACAATAGGCGAGATAGCCTCCGAGCTGATGATAACTCCTGCGTCCGTTACGGCAATGGCGAACAAGCTCGAAAAAAAGGGCTACGTCACAAGGCGGAGAAGCCTTTCCGACGGGAGGCAGGTGTTCGTCCGTCTGACAGACAGCGGGAAGCGCGCCGACAGGATACACAAGCGCTTTCACCGCAGCTTAGCGGACGCCATCTCAATGAATATGAGTGAAAACGAGAAAAATCTTCTGGTGAGCTGCATCGACAGAATAAACGTCTTTCTGAACGCCAGACTGAAGAAAATGGAGGAATTTAAATCATGAGTTTCAGTATTTTAGGCACGGGACACGCGGCGCCGGAATACATATTGTCAAACGAAGAGCTTTCAACAATGGTCGACACAAGCGACGAGTGGATACGCACGCGAACGGGGATCCACAACCGCAGGGTCACAACGCACGAAACGACCACCGAGCTATGCGTTTCCGCGTCAGAGCAGGCTCTCGACGAGGCGGGCATAACCGCAAAGGAGCTCGACCTCATAATCTGCGCCACAATGAAGGGAATGTATATCACGCCGTCGCAGGCGTGCGTAATACAGAAGGAGCTTGGAGCCTCCTGTCCGGCGTTTGACGTGAACGCCGCCTGCTCGGGCTTTATATACGCGATGGACGTTGCCGACGGCTTTTTTGTGCGAGGTAAAATAAAGCACGCGCTGATAGTCGCGTTCGACAACCTCTCTAATATGACGGACTGGACGGACCGCTCCACCTGCGTGCTGTTCGGCGACGGCGGCGGCGCGGTCGTGCTTGGCGAGGGCGACGGGCTTAAATCCATATATCTCACGGCGAGCGGCAACACGGACGTGCTGTACGCCCCGAGGGGAGAGCTTACCTCCCCGTTCGACAAGCACGAGGGAGAAAAGCCGGTTCTTCATATGGTGGGACAGGAGGTATACAAATTCGCCGTTACCAATATGGTCAGGGGCGTGCGCCGCGTCGTCAAGGACGCGGGTCTTGAGCAGAGCCAGATAGACCACATGATACCGCATCAGGCGAACATAAGGATAATCGAGGCGGCAGCCGCAAAGCTCGACATTCCGCATGAAAACTACGTCATAAACATAGGCGAGTACGGCAACACCTCGGCGGGCTGTATTCCGATAGCGCTCGACGAGGTGAACAAGGCGGGAAGGCTCAAAAAAGGCGACTACATAGGAATGTGCGCCTTTGGCGCGGGGCTTACGACAGGCAGCTGCGTAATACAGTGGACAAAATAAGGAAAGGTAAGGTGTAAGGATATGATTTCAACGCCAATAAACGAACAACTCGGAATAAAGTACCCGATTTTCCAGGGCGGCATGGCATGGGTCGCGGACGCGAGCCTCGCCGCAGGCGTAAGCAATGCGGGCGGACTCGGAATAATCGCCGGAATGAATTCAAACGGCGACCAGCTCCGCGCGGAGATCAAAAAAGCGAGGGAGCTTACGGACAAGCCCTTCGGCGTAAACGTGATGCTGATGAGCCCGTTTGTCGAGGAGGTAGCCGAGGTCGTAGCCGAGGAAAAAATCGGAGTAATAACGACCGGCGCGGGCAATCCCGGCAAATATATGAAGAAGTGGCTTGAGGCGGGAATAAAGGTCATACCTGTCGTTCCCTCGGTTTCGCTCGCCAAGCTCGCGGAGAGAAACGGCGCGTTCGCCGTTATCGCGGAGGGCGGCGAGTCCGGCGGCCATGTCGGAGATCTCACTACCATGGCTCTCGTACCGCAGGTGGTAGACGCGGTATCTATTCCCGTCATAGCCGCAGGCGGCATAGCGGACGGCAGACAGCTCGCCGCCGCGTTTATGCTCGGCGCTCAGGGAGTTCAGGTCGGCACGCGCTTCCTTGTCGCAAAGGAATGCACGATAGCTCAGGAATACAAGGACAAGGTTTTAAAGGCAAAGGATATAGATACCGTACTGACGGGCAAAAGGCTCGGTCATCCGGTGCGCTCATTAAAGAACGCGTTTACAAGAGAATATTTAAAGCAGGAATACAACAGCGAGGTTTCCGACGAGGAGCTTGAAAAACTCGGTCTCGGCGTACTTCGCGCCGCCGCAAGAGGCGGAGACGTAAAGACGGGCTGCGTTATCGCGGGTCAGGTCGCGTCTATGGTCAAGGAGGAGCAGACCGCAAAGGAAATAATCGAGGATCTGTTCACTCAGGGAGAAAAAGTGTTGGGCGGTGCTATGAAATGGGTAAAATAGCGTTTGTGCTCTCGGGTCAGGGCGCTCAGTACACCGGCATGGGAAAGGAGCTTTGCGAATGCTCCGCCGCCGCCAAAGCCGTTTTCGACGCTGCGGACAGCATACGCACGCAGACCTCCGCTCAGTGCTTTGAGGGTACAAAGGAGGAGCTTTCCGTAACAAAAAACACTCAGCCCTGCGTTTTCGCGGTCGACCTCGCCGCCGCAAGAGCGGCACAGGAGGCGGGAATAAACGCGGACTATGTCGCGGGCTTTTCGCTCGGCGAGATAGCCGCCCTTGCCTTCGGCGGGATAATGAGCGACGAGGAGGCGTTTAAGCTCGTATGCAGGCGCGCGGAGCTTATGAACGACGCGGCGGAGGAAAACAAGGGAGCTATGGCGGCTGTGCTGAAGCTCACGCCCGAAAAGGTCGAGGAGATATGCTCCGGCTTTGAAAAGGCGTGGCCGGTAAACTACAACAGCCCCGCGCAGACGGTCGTAGCCGCTCAGGAAAGCGAGCTTGAGGCGCTTTGCGCCGCAGTTAAGGAGCAAAAGGGAAAGGCTGTTCCGCTCGCGGTCAGCGGAGCGTTCCACTCGCCGTTTATGGAGTCAGCCTCGGCGGGCCTTGCGGAGTATCTCTCCGGCAAGAGCTTAAACGCGCCGAAAATTCCCGTTTTCGCAAACGCGACCGCCATGCCCTATGAGGGCGACTTTGCCTCCCTCATAACGCGGCAGGTCAAAAGCCCCGTGCTGTGGCAGAAAACGGTTGAAAACCTCGCCTCGCTCGGCGTTGATACGTTCATCGAGTGCGGCCCGGGCAAGACGCTTACCGGTCTTATAAAGAAAATAAATCCCGAGCTTAAAGCATTTAAGCTCGAAAACAAAGAGGATCTGGACGCAATAAGGGAACAGCTCCTCGGATAATAAAATTCCGTTGTGA
Organism: uncultured Clostridia bacterium; assembly: GCA_947588875.1. Taxonomy (GTDB): domain Bacteria; phylum Bacillota; class Clostridia; order Oscillospirales; family Acutalibacteraceae; genus UBA7067. The sequence continues at coordinate 618 of CANPZK010000064.1, read as the reverse complement.
AAGGAAGATACATATGAGATTTGAAAATAAGACAGCCGTTATAACCGGCGCGTCAAGGGGAATAGGAAAGGCAATCGCGCTGACCCTTGCAAAGGAGGGCGCGAACATAGCCGTTGTCTTCACCGGCGACGACGACAACGCCGCCGCGACAAAGCGGGAGATACTCGACCTCGGCGTAAAGTGCGAAACCTATGACTGCGACGTTTCCTCGTTCGAGGCGACAAAGCAGGTGTGCGAAGCCGTAATCGAGGAATTCGGCGGTATAGATATACTTGTAAACAACGCCGGAATCGTCAGGGACAAGCTCGTTTTGAGAATGGAGGAGTCCGACTACGACGCGGTTCTCGCCGTAAACCTCAAGGGCGTGTTCAATATGATAAAGAACACATACCCGCACTTTATGAAAAAGCGGTACGGCAGAATAATCAGCACCTCGTCGGTTGTAGGTCTTAACGGCAACGCGGGACAGGCGAACTACGCCGCCGCAAAGGCTGGCATAATAGGACTTACAAAGTCCGTCGCAAAGGAGCTTGCCGCAAGAGGAGTTACCTGCAACGCGGTAGCCCCCGGATTTATTCAGACAGATATGACGAACGCGCTGAGCGACAAGGTGAAAAA
>CANPZK010000063.1 GCA_947588875.1 uncultured Clostridia bacterium | reverse complement strand
TCATTTATGAGCGTTTTTCTCTGGAGCATAAAAAAGCATAAGGCGCTTTTGATAGTTTATTCGGCTTTACTGCTCTTTTCAAGCCCCATCATCGGGCTTATCGCCGGCACATCGCTTAGCAGCTTTAACAATCCGGTCACTCCCGCGACCTTCGGCTTTTTGACCACCGGGGTTGCCATGATAATGACGGTGATCGTTCCGGCAGTCCTGCTCGATTATCTGCACAACAAGCGCAAGGCGGATATGTTCTGCGCGCTGCCGATAAAAAGGCGCAGCTTATTTTTCTCGCGCTGGCTTTCGGGACTTGCGATACTGATTATCCCCTACATTATAAACTCGGTCATCGCCTGCATTCTGAGCCTTCCCTGCGGCCCTCCGAATTATCCGGGCTTTAACGCGGTCGCGTTCACTGTCAACACGGTCGTTATATCGCTGCTTTCGATAATCGCCTCCTACTCATTCACCTCGTTTATCGCTCTTTGCTGCGGCACGACCATGAACACCGTACTGTGCACAATCTTTATCAACATTTCCTATCCCCTCGCCTATTCGTCTATGTCATCTATGTTCGCCTCGATAATACCGGGAATAAACATAAAAATTGCGGGCAACCTGCTTTTTAACGACATTTTATCCCCTCTGCTTTCCCCGTTCAACGATATTCTCGTATCAGCCTACGGCGGACTGCACACCGCATATATACCGTTTTTTAACGTTTCGCCGGAATCGCTGATATCAAGCATAATCATAATAGCCGCGTCTATAACCGCCTGCGCCGTTATTGCGAAAAATCGAAAAAGCGAAGCCGCCCAAAGCTCGTTCGCATATAAAACTCCCGGAATAATAATCCGCTTTATAGCGACCGCTGCCGCCGGAATGATAGCCGCGATGATTCTAAGCTCCATTCCTCTGTTTCAATATACGTTTTTCTCCCCTGAGAAGTCGGCAGGAATCTCTTCACCAGATCCGTGGTTCATATACCTCATATTTATAATCACCTTTGCAATCACCGCCTTTATCGCACACCTTGTCGTTACGGCTATATTTAACAAGGGCTTCAAGGGATTTTTGAAATCGCTCATATGCTATGGCCTTGTGGTTCTGATTATAGGCGGAACTTACACCGCGCTCGCCTTCGGAGGCTTTGGCGCTGACAAGTATATTCCCGATCTCGACGAGATAGCCGAGGTTCAGGTGGATTATTCTGAATTTGAAGAATACGGACTTGCCGGAACTCTTACCTCGGCGCTATTTAATATCTTTTCGGTCGCTTCGTATTTTAATTACGACGACCAATCCTCGTCGCGGCCCCAGTGTATTCAGGCTCTCGCCGAGGAGGATATAAAATCGGTTCTCGATATACACCGCGAGATAATAGAAAATTTTCCGCAAACCGATCCCATGCCGTATCATATCCGTAATGACTTTGAAAAATACGCATATAAAACTAATGATTATGAGCCTGAAGATTATGAGTCTGAAGATTATGAGCCTGAAAACAGCATTATGCAGGCATCGAACATAAGATTTCTTTACAAGCTCAAAAACGGCTCGACCATAGCCAGAGAGTACAATTCTCAGTTTTTATACAACACCTCTTTGGGGAAAGAGCTTTTAAAGCTGAAGGAGCGCACCTTAACACACAATGCAGAAATATTAAAGGGGCTTATCGGCGACGGGAATTATGAATTTACGAGCATTGAACTCAACGGCTCGGAGATATATTATTATTCCTACGACTGTATTAAAAACAAGAGCGCCGTCGACGCCTTTATCGCCGCATTTATCAGCGACCTTGAAAGCGGCGGGGAGCAAAAATACAACGGCTGCATATGCGCGAATTTGCAGTTTAACTATCGCGACAAGCGCAACGGCGAGGAGAAAAAATTAAACGCCTTTATTCCGTCGTCGTTTAAAAACACAAAGGCCGCGCTTTCAAGCTATGGTTACTACGAAACGATACAAGCTCCTTTCTATTATTCAAACTACACTGCTACTCCGACTGAGAGCGAGTTTACACTGCCGAAGAGCATAAGCGGGAAATATCTTAAGGACAGCGTCGAGGTAATGAACCGTTCGGAGAATATTTCTCTCAGTTCCGTCAATGAGTATATTGAAAACGTCCTATACGGCTCAGGGGCCAACATCAACTCCCCGGAGAGGCTGCTCGTCGAGGCGTACCAAAGAGACGAGCTATACTGCCGCATTGTTTACTCGGACAGCGAGGGCAAGCTTTATTACTACGACGATAAATTCTCAGACTTTGAAAAATACAAAAACCGCGAAAATGATATAAAAGAGGCGGCGAAAAGAACGCGCTACGATGAGGACATATCTTCGCTTTATTCCTTTTGCGCGCCCTATCTCAGGGACAAGAGCGATTCGTCTAAAATATATTCTCCGGCTATAATCCAGTTCTACACCGACGACGAGAATGTGCTTACCTCTCCGATGAATATTGAAGGGATAGAAGACGCTCCCTCCGAATTTACATTTACAGGCATTAAATATGGCCCTTGCAGCATTGTCGCTCGGAATCTTATTTCTGCCGGAGGCAAGTCGTATATTTATCTGAGTCTTTAACGACAGGCTGTTTTGCGGCTGTCGCGGTATCTCGTTTTTACGCTGTGCGCATATCGGGGCTTGGGTTCGGGCGGCGACCGGCCCATTTCCGCCTCCGGCGGAAATGGGCGGAAACGCGGCGGCAATGAGCTTCTGCCCCGCGTCGGCTGCCCTGCCCCGCCGCGTTTCAAGCGCGGCCTGCGGCCGCGCGGGTCGCCGCCCGAACCCCCATACTTCCGCTCAAACCTACCGGGGCATTTCGGCGCGACAGCTCCTCATGCTGTTTCTGTTTCCGCACACCGCGCGCAAACCGAATTATACTCTCCCCCGCTCCGATTGATTTCAAAATTATACAATGCTACAATTAAAGTAAATGCTATACTAAGGAGTGTCACTATGAGCATCGAGACAATTTTGCTTATAATCGCAATAATTATGATAGGAGTATTCGGAGCGGCGCTGATAATGTACGTCAGAAAAATAAGCTCGAACGGGGAGCTGTCGAGGCTCGATAGCAAGCTTTCAAGGCTCGACGGCAAAATAGACGTTATATCTAACAGCAGCAGCAATCTGCGCGGCGAGCTTGAAAACAGGTTCAACAACCTCACCGAGCAAAACAACCTCCGTCTTGACAGAATGAGCCAAACCATGGAGAAAAAGCTCGGCGACATCGAGGACAAAAACTCGGCGGCTCTTGAAAGAATGAGGGCTACGGTTGACGAGAAGCTGCAAAAAACTCTCGAGGAGCGTATAAGCAGTTCCTTCAGTCAGGTGAGCAAGAGGCTCGAGGAGGTGTACAAGGGACTCGGCGAGATGCAGACTCTCGCGAGCGGAGTCGGCGATTTGAAGAAGGTTCTTTCCAACGTTAAAAGCAGGGGCATCATCGGGGAATATCAGCTCGGAGCGATACTCGGCGAGATACTCACTCCGGAGCAGTACGACGAAAACGCCGCGACCAAAAAGGGCAGTAAAAACGTAGTCGAATTCGCTGTAAAGCTCCCGTCCGACGACGGCGGCTTCATATATCTGCCGATAGACTCAAAATTCCCCGGAGATACCTACTCCGCGCTTTGCGACGCATACGACAGCGGCGACAGGGCTGCTGTCGACTTGGCAAGGAAGCACCTAAGGCAAAGGCTTATAAGCGAGGCGAAGGACATCAGCGAGAAGTACATCGACCCTCCTCACACCACCGAATTTGCAATTATGTTTCTGCCCTTTGAGGGCTTATACTCCGAGGCGGTCAATAACGGAATGGTCGAGGAATTGCAGAACAAATTTAAGGTGAACATAGCGGGGCCGAGCACCATGGCGGCTCTGCTGAACAGTCTGCAAATGGGCTTTAAGACTCTTGCCGTCCAGAAGCGCAGCACCGAGGTTTGGAGGGTGCTTGAGGAGGTAAAAACCGAATTCGGCAAATTCACAGGCGCTCTCGCCGCCGCTCAGGAGAGAATAAGGAACGTAGACTCCGATCTTGAGAAGCTCGTCGGCACTCGCTCTCGGCAAATGCAGAGAAAGCTCGAGAAGATGTCAAGCATTGAAGATAAAGGAGCCTTATTATCTTTTGATGAAAGATAACAAAGCTCCTTTAAGCGCAGATGCGCCGCCTCGGGCGGCGCATCTGCTACTTAATATCTTTTTTATTCGCAGGGAGAACCGGCGTTCTCCCTGCACCCCCGCCCTTCGCAGAAAGTTTTATTTGCCGTGTGCATATCTGCGCCGTTCCCAAGCCGCACTTTTAGCTAAAAAATTTATTTTGGGTTTAAATTCGCGCTACGAAAATAACGTACAGGCATAAAGGCTTGATTAAGCAAAAATCCTTTGGCAAAAAGCCGGGGGATTTAAAGGGGGAGCGCCGGCTCCCCCAAAAATAACCTAATATTAAAGCAGCAGCTTTACCGGCGCAGGTCGGTAAAGCTGCGGTCGGCGGGAGCGCAGAGGGCTGCAAGGGTGAGCTACGCTCCGCTTGAGGTGGAATTTTTTATGCGCAGGAGAGCGCCCTTTTCTATTCTGCTGACCTGAGCCTGAGATATGCCTATCTCGGAGGCGACCTCCATTTGAGTTTTGCCCTTGAAAAATCTCAGCCCGATTATAGTCTTTTCTCGCTCCGAGAGATCGTGCAGAGCCTGCTTTATCGCAATTTCGTCGAGCCAGTTGCTGTCGTCGTTGTTGTCGCCTATCTGGTCCATAACGCAAATGGTGTCGCTGCCGTCGGAGAACACCGGCTCGTAAAGCGACACAGGCTCTACAACGGCTTCAAGGGCGAGAACGACGTTCTCCTTGCTCGTGTCAAGCTCCTGCGCTATCTCCTCGACGGTCGGCTCGCGGTTGTTTTTGTTTGTAAGCTGTTCCTTGACCTGCATCGCGCGGTAGGCGGTATCTCTTATGCTGCGGCTCACCCTGATGAAGTTGTGGTCGCGCAGGTAGCGCCTGACCTCCCCGATTATCATAGGCACGGCATAGGTGCTGAAGCGCACGTCAAGCTCGCAGTTGAAGTTGTCTATCGCCTTTATAAGCCCTATACAGCCGACCTGAAAAAGGTCGTCGAGGTTCTCCCCTCTGTTTGTGAAGCGCTGGATAACGCTTAGGACAAGGCGCAAATTGCCGTTTATCATCTCCTCGCGGGCGCGGGAGCGTTCCGCCTTTGAGCCGTTTTTTATTTTCTGCAAAAGCTCTCGCTTTTCGCTCTCCTTAAGCACCTTGATTTTGCTTGTATTTACGCCGCAAATTTCAACCTTTTTGTACTGCACAAAAAAATCCCCCTTGTCAAGGCTTTAATAAAAGTATTGCCTTAAAAAGGGGGTTAATTCATTTATGGAATTTTTATTAAAATTTTACGAAAGCCTTACACATAAGCTCATCAAGCCCGAGCTCTCAGCCGCCTGCGTATAATTACCGTCAGAACGGGGGCGGCGGTGAAAATACTGCCGAGCAGGATAAACGTGCCTATTCCGCTGTGACCGGCAAGCGGGAGCTGAGTTTTAAGCTGCCTTGTGTTAGTTATTTCAACGGTCGACTCATCGGCAAAGCTGCCTGCGGTCACGCGCCTGCCGCTGCGTGTTATCTCCTCCGACGGGCTGTAGCTTGTAATAAAGACGGTATCGGAGTTGATATCCTCTATTACTGCATAGTGCTCGTTATCGGCGAGGTACGGGAGGTAAAATTTCTTTTCCCATTCATCGCCGGAGCTCTCATATTCAGTGGCACTCATTTTAAAGCCGGTGTCAAACGTCGCAACGCCGTTTTTGACCTTATAAATGTTTATCGTTATATCCGCCTTTTCGGGCGCGTTCCACACCTTGCGCACGGTAAGGGGCTTCGCGTCGTAATAGAGCTTTAGCTCCAGCGGCTCGCTTGGGCTCTTTATTGTTCCGCTTTGAAGCGTTCCGTGCGCATCGGGATTAAATTTATATCCTTCAATTTCCTTCGCTTGTGCGGTATATTCGTTGTTTACTATTCCGAGCATTTCGCCTGTTTCCTCACGGAGCGAATAGCTGCCGTCAAAGTTTTGAGTATAATGCTTAATCGAATATTTTCCCGCGCTGTCATCATTGATATAGTAAAAATAAATCGTATTTTCCGCTGTCGGTTCCGTAGGCAACTCGGAGTAGGTCAATATGCGCGTTACGTTATGGTCGAGGCGCTTATCCTCGGTCGTCACGAGCTGGTAACCGATTACATCAGGCGCTGATACGGTCACGACCGCAAGCGGTGTTTCGGTGTTCGGATAATCCATCGGGTTTGAAGTAAAGTCATCGGTAGTTATTTTATCGGCAGGAATATCATTTCCGGCTATTGGGTTGTCACCATTCCAGCCATTGAACTCAACGCATTGCACTCTGTACGGTATCGGTCCGCCCCTTTTATAATAGAAATAGACCTCAACGCCCTTTTCATCGGCGTTTATATCCATTTGGACGGATTGACTCGTAAAGTCAACAGGATAACAACCCAATCCGCCGACTGTTAGTCGGTACTCTTCATACAACTCATCGCCCGCCTTTGCATAAAAGGTTTGGGTCGTGTTGGCAAGGGCGCTGCCCTCGGTCTTTTGGGCAACGTCTGTATCGGTTTTTGTGCCGTCCGCATTCATTAGCTTATAATACACCGTGTATTTGACATTCACGTTTTCGTTCCACTGTGCGTAAATATCCACATCCTTATAAAATGCGGTCGTCAGGAACGACACCCTCTGCGGCACTCCTGTTTCGTCGTAATAATACCAATACTCAAATTGCCGCCAACCGTTTCTCGGCGGATTATTCGGTCCGGTTAAAACGCCGCCATAGTCAAAGGTTTGCGTATAGCAGGGATTTGGATCGCCCTCGTTCGAATAAAATCTCGCGGTATATTTTTTTGGCTGCCAGTTCGGGTAGAGGATTATATTATTTTCGCCCATTACCTCGTTTTCGTCCTCAAGGTCAAATCTCGTGTCGGGAATAACGTACCACGGGTTTTGGGTTTCGGCTCTGCCCTGATACCACACCGCCATATCCGCGCCGTCTTTTTTCCTTTCATAGTCGCGCGCGCCCGCATCAAATACGCTTGGATAAAGCGGGGTTACGTCGCTGAGATGAATTGGGGTATCTAATGTTACCTCTTCTGTTGTCTGCCCGACCACCTTTTTGTATTTATTAAAGGTATAATTTGCAAGGCTTTCGCCATACGGTATTTCAACTATTCGCTCGGTGTCGTAGCCGTTGTTAAAGGTTACGCTCTTCATCTGGCGCTTATAAAAATATTTTATTGTTCCGCCCGCAGCGTCTGTCGCTCCGCTTGTATCCATACCTACCAAATCGCCTTTGTCACCGTATTCCATACCCTTGAAATTAAGAACACTTTGAGCCGCAATATTAGAGGTACTTTGTACTGAAATTGTATCGTGGAACACATAATTTCCGGCATATCCTCGGTTTTTATTGTTATATTTTCCATCATAATAAACATATTGCTTGCCATTCGCTATGTCCGTCGAAGTCTGGCTGAAATATATTTCATATTTATAATCTCTAATTGCATATTGACCGGTTGTTTGATCCCACCAGTAAGCAACAAATACCTGTGCCGGTTCTGTGAATTCAGCTCCACTTTCAGTAAATTTCACTGATAAGCTTGGATCAGGAACCATCATAGCATCCATCTCAGAATAGGCTCCCTTTATATTATAATTTTTATCACTTTCCTCATGAGCTTTTTGATAAGGCGTACCATTTCTCGTTCCCCAACTGATAAAATAGAATACTTTTTGATTATTTGTTAAGGTGATAGATTTTAGTGGGGATGCCGGCCAAATCTCGTTCAAATCTTGACCATATTTTGCTCTGAGATCAATATAGCAATAATCAAAATTTTTGTATGAATAGCTTCCTTCATAAAGTCCTGTTTTTGATTTATCCTGATTTTCCTCTATGTTACTCAATTTTGCATTATACTCATCTGTAAATTCCATATTTGAAGTTGAATTTGTCCAATTAGTAATTTTTGTAATATCATCTTTATAATTATCCGTTGAAGCTTGTTGGGAATAAGGTTCGGTTCCCTTAGCTACGACCCAACCATCTGCCCCCTTTCTCGCATACACAAACCTCAATGTGTAAACATTTCTGTCGTAGTAAACGATTAAGGTTGACGAGCCGTCGCCGTTCACGGATGCTATCGGCTTTGTCTTTTTGGCGTTTACCGTGAGGTATGGGTGGAGAGAGTCGTTTTTCATAATTTCCAAAACGGCTTTCTGAACATCTTCTTGATTATTAGCGTCTATTGTGGAATCGGTCAAAGCCTCGCCCGCCGCGGATTCACTTCTGTAAAAGGAGTAATCGTCATCGTATGAATTTTCAACATAAATAGCTATGTTGTACGTCGTCATAACGGGATTCCACTTGGCGTAATATATTAGGTCTGATTTTGCCGGCATTGTTTCGGGGAGCTCAACAGGATCACCTGTGCAATCCTTTGTATCGTACCAGCCGACGAACTCGTAACCAACCTTTGTCGGGTCCGGCACATAGACGGGCGTTCCGTATTTTACGAAAATGTCGTTTTCGCCCACGCCGCCCTTTAAATCAAAGGTTATTTTGTAATAATTTCTGTTGTAATACAAATCGACTGCCGTGCTGCCGTCGCCCGCGACTGTGGGCAGCTCGACCTCCAAATAGGAAAAGCCGTCAAACTCTCTTTTTATTTCCTCTTCGGTTATCTGCGTGCCGGTTAGGGCTTGATTTGTTACGGTTCCGTCCTCCGCGAGGGTGTAGCCGTCGTCCTCTACGTTTTGCAGATAGTAGTTGACCGTATAATCCACCGCTATCGGCCCATAGATAACCGTAAAGGTCATATCCTGATACAGCTTATCTATTTTTATGTCAAGGGTCAAATTGTCCGCGCCCCAATTAGTTGTTACGCCCTTATAGTTATTATCATATTTAAGAGTAGGCGTATATCCCGCTATGGTCGGAACGCTTATCTGCGGCACATTTAGATTTTCACTGTCCTTCTGATATTGATTTGTTATCGAGTCGGCAGCCTTGGAGCCGTCATTATATTGAAAGTCAATTGTGACGTTATATGTTTCGCCGTTTTCAGCCTGCTCCGCCGGTGAGTGCTCCTCGCCCGGCTCGGACTGTTCCTGTGCAGGCTCCGACTGCGATTTATTCCCGTTCGGGGACTCCGTTTTGTTTTCGGTCGGGGCTTCTATTTTATTCTCGCCCGTGTTCGGGGCTTCTATTTTATTCTCGTCAGAGCTTGGAGCCGGGGCTTCCGTTATATCCAAATCCGCGCCCTGCTCGCTCCCGATGTTTTCCTCAAGAGTAGCCTCGGCGCTTATATGCGCCTCGCCGGAATTTATCCCCTCGGAGAATATCCCTATGTCCTCCGGCTTTTCCTCGGACTGCTCGCTCTCGTCCTCCACCGTAATGCGGAACCTGCCGCTCTCCTGCTGTACGCCGTCGATTTCAGACGTTACCCTCATTATTACGCTGCCGCTTGAGTCGAGCATATTCCTCAGCTTTGAATAGTAAACCGTGCAGCTTGAGTCGGTGTCGTTATAAACATTCGCCCATGTTCCGCTTTCGGGGCGGTAAACCTGCCACTGCCAGTTTTCGGCTGAGCCGTCCGCGTCGTTTGCGCTGAGCTGTATGTGCTCGCTCCTTTTCAGCGTGATATTTTCTAATTTTATGTCCGTTGAGCCGTTTGAATACATATCGGTGTGGTAGGTTCTGTCTATCGCCATCGGAGGCATTTTAAGTGCGGTAGGCGGCACGGCTGAAACCCCGACCACCAGCATTATTATCGAGCATATGAGCAGTACCCCGAGCGAGAGGAGCAATATATCCTGCCATGAGGCTTTTTTGAGCTTTTGAAATCTTTTGAGTATTTGCATGGTATCACCTGATTGAAATTACCTAAATATATAAACACATTATATAAATAATATTCAAAGCCGCCTTTAATTTTTAGCTCGGCGCGCCTTTAAGGGGCGGCTTAGGCGTTTGCAATAACGCAAAATAAACATAGATATAGCAGTATATAGTAATTATATCACATAGTATAGTAAAATCAAGTATTTCTCGCGTTTTTTACGGCAAAAATGTCGGTAATACATCAAAATATCGGCTTATTATTGTTTAATTATGTGAAATCGCATTACATCTTCGAGAGCTTGATTGGAGCTTTATTTTTCCTTGACAAACCGCTTATTAAAATATATAATATTAGAGTAATATTCCTTGCGGATGTAGCTCATCCGGTAGAGCGCCACCTTGCCAAGGTGGAGGTAGCGAGTTCGAGCCTCGTCATCCGCTCCATGAAAACCTTGTCAGCCGACAAGGTTTTCAATCTATCCAAAATAATTTTTTGCTTATGTCGCCTTTGGACCGCAGCCGCGCCGCCTCGCGGCGGCACAGTTGCTGCTTTAATGTTAAATTACATTAAAGGGGGCTTACGCCCCCTTTAAATCCCCTTTTCTCGCATAAAAAACTTTTTGCGGCACTACCTCAAAATATATTATGGGCGCGGTCGGCGAGAGCTTAATCAAATAAAAGCCTTGTCAGCCGACAAGGTTTTTTCAATAGGCTTATATTAAAACGAAAGGGTGCTTTATTATGAAATACGAATACATTCCGAGAGGGGTATGCTCGCAGAGCATAGTCCTCGATATGGACGGGGAAACGATAAAGAGCGTAAGATTTTACGGCGGCTGTAACGGCAACCTTAAGGGGCTTGGCGCGATGGCGGCAGGAATGAACGCCAACGACGTTATAAAGCGAGTTGAGGGCATAACCTGCGGAATGAAGCGAACCTCTTGCCCCGACCAGCTCGCCAAAGCGCTCAAGGAGTATCTTGCGGCAAGCGCAGAAAAATAAAAACCGCGAATAGAGGTCAAAAACAGTTTTTTTAACTGACTGTTCATATGTTCATATTAACGCTTATCAGGAGGTAATGAAAATGAAGCTTGGGAAAATTATATTTATGATAATATCGGGCGCGTTATGCTCTGTTGGAGCCGCAATTTCAGCCTGCGCCGCAGACTCAGCCGTAGCCGCAGGCGACGAAACAAACGTAATGCTGATAATCGGCATACTCGCCGCCGCTGCCGTAATAATAGCGGTGCTCGTGATTTTAGGCATGAAAAACAATAAAAAATAAATATCGCACGCCTTAGCTTTAGATATGAAAGGTATGATGTATTATGAAATTCTGTAACAAGTGCAACGCCCCTATCGGCGAGGGCGAGATGTTCTGCTCAAACTGCGGCGCGGCCGTTGAGGGCGCGGACAGCGAATATAACGACGGCTTTCAGCGCACCGAGGAAAAATCAGACGATTATTCCGTTTTGAAGCACAGCGACGACAGCGGCGAGGACAATAATATTTACAGTCACTCCGCACCGGAAAGAACCGGCGAGGACTTAAGCTCCGCGCAGGACGGGCGGTACATAAAAAAGGTATGCCCAAACTGCAACCAGCCGCTCGACCGCGGGCAGAGGGTCTGCTCCTATTGCGGATACGATGTAACAAGGTACAACGACGATTACGATTCTCCGATAGAGGGCGAATACAAGCCTGCCCG
>CANPZK010000062.1 GCA_947588875.1 uncultured Clostridia bacterium | reverse complement strand
AGCAAAACAACAAAGCAAAAGGAGAAGTCTATGGAAAATACACCGTACGAAATAGAGAGAAAATATCTGATAAAAATGCCCGATATGGAAATACTGCGCAAGCAAAAAAATTACAAAGACGCGGAAATGACGCAAATGTATATGAGCGATAAGGGCGAATATGCGGGAATGAGAATAAGAAAGAGCGTGTGCGAAGGAAAAACGACCTGCAAAAAGACGTTTAAAAGGGATATTACCGCGCTGAAAAGAATAGAAATAGAAGAGGAAATAAGCGAGGAGGAATACAACGCGATGTCGGAGCAGCGCGATAAAAAATACGCGCCCATACACAAGCGCCGACACAGCTTTGAATACAAAGGGCAAATCGTAGAGGTCGATATATACGATTTCTGGACAGACAGAGCGACCGCCGAGGTGGAGCTTGCAGACGAAGCGCAGAGAGTGGAGCTTCCCGAGTTTATAGACGTGATAAAGGAGGTAACGGAAGATAAGCGCTATCGGAACCGCTCGCTGGCGAGAGAGGCGTTATATGAGGAGCTGCCCGATTAAAAATGATTTAGAGAACAGCTGTCAGCCAAACGGAACAGCCCGCCTATTAAAGAGTTTGTAACAATCGCTTGACATTTTGTAATTTTTTTGTTACAATTTGAATCGCGACAGTTTGACAAATAATATTATTGGGAGTTTTTTTATGAGAAAAAGCATAAAAGTAAGACTGATTTCAACGCTGACCGCGATTGCGGTCGTCCTTTCGGCGGCGACGGCGGCAATAGCGGTGGGAACAAGCTCGGCGACGGCGGCGATAGCGAAAACGGTTTACGGCGACGTTGACCACGACGGATACGTTTCAACGCTCGACGCTATAAAAATAATGAAGCACTCGATAGGAGCAAATTCCATATCGGAGGATTATTTTACGGCGGCGGGAATGACGAAAGCCGAGCTGACGCTGAACGGCGCGCTGAAGGTTATGAAAATATCAATAAACGGAAAAACCGTAAGAGTCAATGGAGCGACAGTACAGGCAAAGAGCAAAAATATAAAGGTCGGAGAGAGCTTTCCAATCAGAGCGAGCGTTTCGCCGTCAAACGCGACGAACAAATACTTTGCATATAAAAGCTCTAACACGAACGTAGCCGAGGTCGATTCGCTCGGAAACATAACCGCAAGGGCAGCGGGAAAGGCGACGGTGACAGCAACGTCGGTAGACGGCGGGTACAGCGCAAAGTGCGAGGTAACGGTCAGCGCGCCGCAGCCGGAGGGAACGATGAGCTTTGCGGGAGCGGTGTATAAGCTGTGCGACAATTATTCCGAAAGCTATCTTTACGACCAGAGAAATTATAAAAAGTTTGTGGAAAACGGGAGCAACGTAGGATGCAGCGCGACCGCCGAGGCGATAGGCGCGTCGATGTATTTCGGCAAAAAAATAACGCCGGACAGCTCGCAAATAGGCTGGATAAACGGCGTCGGAGCGACGTTCTCCCTCGCAAAGTACCGTTATAGCGATTGCAGTCTGCAAACCAAGCTCTCAACGGCGTACAATCAGCTCAAAAAGGGCAACCCCACAATAATCAATACGCTCGGCGGCTATGGAAGCGACCATTGGGTAACCATAATCGGAGTAAAGAACGGGGCGAACGCGTCGAACCTTAAGACGGGGGATTTCCTGATTGCCGACCCGTGGGGCGGAGTGCTCAACAATCTAAGTACATATCTCAGCAATAGCGGGAGAAGCATTCCGAACAGCTACTCAATGAGAGCCTTTGAAAAATAATTAAAAATGCGCCGCAGGACTCGCCTTAAATTTATTTGAGAAAATATTTAGACAAAAAATGAGGACTTTTGCGCACTATCGCGATAATACCGCAAATCACAATCACACAATAGGGGCAGACCGCGCCGTTTGGCGCGGTCTGCTTTGCATAACAGCCCTTGTAATTTCAATGTCGATAATGTATAATGCTAATATATAAATTAGGGTAATATACCCTCACGGAGGAATGAAAATGTTATTTGACGCTTTCAGCGGCAGACTGAGCATGATGGACGCCGCAATGGCTATACTTGCAAGCCTTGTAATTATATTCCTTGTACTGCCGCTTCATGAATGGGCGCACGGCTTTACGGCAAACCTTTTGGGCGATAGAACCGCAAAATACAGCGGCAGACTCACGCTTAACCCCATGTCGCATATAGACCCCTTCGGCGCGGTGTGCCTGCTGCTGTTCGGCTTCGGCTGGGCAAGGCCGGTGCCGATAAACCCGAACAACTTTAAGCATCCTAAAATCGGAATGGCAATATCCGCTGCCGCCGGTCCGTTTTCAAATTTGGTCGCGGCGCTTGTCGGCGGATTGATATTCAACGCGGTTTATTTGTTCTATTACGGCGGCAATTCCTTCGCATATGCTTATGACGCGGGGGTCATGAACTATGTGATGATGTTTTTGGAGTACTATATTTCAATCAATATCACCCTCGCGGCGTTCAACCTTATCCCCATTCCTCCGCTCGACGGCTCAAAGGTTTTATTTGTCTGCCTGCCGTCGAGGATAACAAATGTTATCTATCGCTATGAGCAATACTTTATAATTATAATCTATGTAATAATGCTCCTCGGATTTTTGACCGGTCCGCTCCACTTTATAACCTCAGCCCTGACAAACGGCGTTATGTGGCTTGCCGGACTGCCGTTCGCGCCGTTTGCATAAGGAGTAGGGAAATATGCAGCAGCCGACAAAATTACAGTACAAGCTCGAGGTCTTTGAGGGGCCGCTCGATCTGCTGCTCGCGCTTATAGCCAAGCATAAGCTCGATATTTACGATATACAAATATCCGAGCTGCTAGAGCAGTATATGGTGCAGATAAACGCGATGCAGGAAAATCAAATGGAAATTGCGAGCGAATTTCTCGAGATGGCGTCGCGCCTCGTTTACATCAAATCGGTGATGCTCCTGCCAAAGCACGAGGAGGCGGAGGAGCTTAAAAAGGAGCTTGAGGGACAGCTACTCGATTATCAGGAGTGCCGGCGCAGCGCAAAGCTGTTCGGCGAGATGGAATGTTTTGATTTCTATTCGCGTAGGCCGGCAAAGATAGAATACGATATGACCTATACGCGGATACACGAGAGCGCGGTTCTGGCGAGCGCGTATATATCAGCCGCCGGCAGAGGTAAAAGACGTCTGCCGCCGCCGGTTGAGGCGTTTTCGGGAATAGTCGCGCGAAGGGTGGTATCGGTCAATTCGAGGATAGTCTATATTATGAAAACGCTCCGCGAGAGGGCGGAGGTGGAATTTTACAGCCTGTTCCCGAACGGTAGCGAAAAGTCAGAGCTTGTCGCGACGTTTTTGGCTCTGCTGGAGCTTATCAAGGATAGACGCGTGCGCGTGAACGGCTCGGACGACGACGCGACGGTCGTTTTGGTCAAGGAGGGAAACATAGATGACTGACGGAGAGATAAAGGCGGCGTGCGAGGCTGTGCTCTTTGCGTGCGGCGAGAGCGTAAGCGCCAAGAGGATAGCGCAGGCTCTTGAAATAGATGAGATAAGAGCCGCCGTACAGCTTGAAACGCTCGTCGGGGAATACTCCGACAAAAGGCGAGGCATAACCGTTTTAAAGCTCGGCGACAGCTATATGATGTGCAACAAAAAGGAGTACGGCGAGGCTATAAGGCGGGTCATGGACATTAAAAAGAACACTCCGCTTTCTCAGGCGGCGCTTGAGGTGCTTGCGGTCGTGGCTTATAACCAGCCCGTCACAAAGGCGTTTGTGGAGCAGGTCAGGGGAGTTGACTGCTCGGGCGTAATAGGCAGCCTGACCGTCAAAAATCTGATAGAGGAAAAGGGCAGGCTCGAGCTGCCCGGTAGACCGCTGCTGTACGGCACGACAGAGAATTTCTTAAAATGCTTCCAGCTTTCGAGCCTCGACGATCTTCCGCCGCTGCCGAAGCAACAGGACAAATCGGACGGGCAGGGAGAAGAGAGCGCGGACGAGGGCGAAAAGGAGAGCGCAGCCGACAAAGACGGCGACGGTTTGGCGGAGGAATAAGGACGAGATATTGACGGGAGGGTGTAAAAATGACGGCGCTTATTGTTATCGCGGCAATAATCCTGTTTTTTGCATTTATTCTGTTTATGCCGATAGTGTTTTACGCCGAATTTGAGCAGGAGCTAAAGCTGAGCGTGAGATACCTTTTTGTTAAGATACGCCTTGTCCCTCGGACTCCGAAAGAGGAAAAGGCGGAAAAGAAGCCAAAGGAGCCAAAAGAGAAAAAAGAGGATAAAGAAGAGAATAAAGAAAAAGAGAATAAATTCAGTGAAATATTTAAAAAGACCGGAGTCGGGGGGCTTTTGGAGATAATATCCGACCTCGCGGGAATAGCGCGCGACGGCGCCGGAAAAATAATCCGCCGAATCGTTATCTCAAAGCTCGTGATTGAGATAAGAAGCGGAGGCGAGGACGCTGCCGCCGCTGCGGTGAACGTCGGATATATATCCGCGGCCCTTTACCCGTCTGTGAGCGTTATTTTGAACTCCGTGAAAAAATACAAGAGCGCGAGGGTTCAGGTGTTTCCCGACTATGACAGCGGGAAAACCTCGGCTATGTGCATGGCGAGGGTGAAGATCAAGGTCTGGTGGGTGTTGTCTGCGGCGGTATCCACGGCGTTTAAATTGTTAAAGAAATTTTTGGAGCTGAAAAGGAAAGAGATAATATAGCCTGCGAAAGGGACGGATTCGGGGCGGCGACCGCTTGCCGCGCGCCGCAGGCGCGCGACAAGCAAAAACGCGGCGGCGCTGCCTTGAAATGCAAAAGAGCGATTGTGCTGCGCCGCGTTTTGGCGGACTGCCGCAGGCAGTCCGGGTCGCCGCCCCGAATCCGCAGGTTTATATGCCCGAATAACGGCAACAATAATATATAGTCCATTAAAGCAATTGTTTACAATATACACATAATAAAAAATTAAAAAATAAAAAAGGCGGTGCTTTTATGAGCGAACAGCAAAACCACCCCATCGAGGGTCTGATGGAAACAACAATGGAAAAAATCAAGCAAATGATAGACGTGAACACGATAGTCGGAAATCCCATAACGACCTCCGACGGCACAACGATAGTTCCCGTCTCAAAGGTGAGCTATGGCTTTGCCTCCGGCGGCAGCGACATACCGTCCAAGAACGCGCAGAATAAGCAGGTGTTCGGCGGCGGCAGCGGCGCGGGCGTTTCCATCACTCCGATAGCCTTTATCGCGGTGTATAAGGGAGAGGCGAAAATACTGAGGATCGACAGCGACAGCACTACCGCCGACCGCGTTGTAAATATCGTTCCGGACGTGATAGACAAGGTGTCTGCGCTTTTTAAGAAGGACAAAAAGCAAAAGAAAAGCAAGGTCGAGGAAATACCGGTAATCGACGAGGAATAAATTATTTCGGGAAAGCATAGTTATTGCTGTATCCCAAAATAAAGGAGCTGCCCGCCTTGAAGATCAGGATAACGGCATTTATCATCTCCTGCTGTCTTGTTTTATCGTCGTCTATTATTTGCCGCGCGGAGGATAAGCCCTCGGTCGCGGCTCAGTCCGCCGCGCTTTTGTGCGTCGATACGGGCGAATTTCTTTATCTGAAATCGTCGAAAGAGAAGCTGCCTATGGCGAGCACGACAAAGATAATGACCTCGATAATAGCGCTCGAGGAGGCGGCAAGGAGCGATAAGATAGTGACCTTCACGCGGGACATGATAGCCGAAGGCTCGTCAATGGGGCTAAAGCTCGGCTATAAGCTCAGGCTGTCCGACCTTGCGGCGGGTATGATGACCGTGTCGGGCAACGACGCGGCAAACGCGGCGGCTATTGCGATAAGCGGGAGCTTTGAAAAATTTGCCAACCGAATGAACGCAAAGGCGAGGGAGCTCGGAATGGAAAACACGAGCTTCGTGACCCCGTCCGGCCTCGACGACGAGAACCACTACTCAACGGCAGAGGATATGGCTCGCCTTATGGAGTACGCCATGCGCAATACGGCGTTTGCGGAGCTTGTCAGGGAAAAGAGCGTCAGGGTGGACTACGTGTACCCCGAGGAGCTGTCAATCGCGTATTCGAGCCACAACAAGCTTTTGTCCATGTACGAATACTGTACCGGCGGAAAAACAGGCTACACAAAGCGCGCTGGGCGATGCCTTGTGACCGCCGCCGAGCGCGACGGCAAGCACCTTATAGCCGTGACCATAAACTCGGGCGACGACTGGAACGACCATATCAAGCTGTTTGATTACGGCTTTTCCTGCCTGACGAGCGCGGAGCTTGACGACGCCGGTTATTCCGAGAGCGTAGCCGTTGTCGGCGGCGAGAAAGATGAAATAGCCGTGTCTTCGGTTTCCGGCTCAAAATGCGTAGTGCGCGTTGAGGACGAGGGCAGGATAAGCAGAGCCGTGCGTCTGCCCCAATTTGTTTACGCCCCGATAAAGCGAGGGGAAAAGGTTGGGGAGATAGAATATATTTTGGACGAAAAGGTCATAGCGACGAGCGAATTAAGGGCGGAGGAGGACTGCGCCCTCGCCGTGAAGGATAAGGGCTTTTTTGAATTGATAGGCGATATATTAAAGAGGATATTTTGGTTTTGAGGTTTGCTGCCGCGCGCATGAGCCTGTTACACCTTGAGCGAGAGGTGAAGGCTTGGGCGGCGACCGCAGGCTTCCGCCTCCGGCGGAAGCCTGCCGAAAACGCGGCGGGGCAGGGGGCTGCCTCGTTTCGCAGTAGTCTGCGCCGCGTTTTCCGGTGCGGCTCCGCCGCACCGGTCGCCGCCCGAATGCTCCCCTGCGCGCACAGAGAAAAAACAGGTCGCCGCGGCAGCCCCAACGAAGCGGAAAATATTGCGGAACAGGATAATAAAAAGCGTCAAGGATAAGGATAGATAAAATATGGCAAAGTATGAAAAAATAAGACTGCAAAAGCTGCTGGCGGACTGCGGAGTAGCCTCAAGGCGAAAGTCGGAGGAGCTGATAGCGGCGGGAACGGTAAAGGTAAACGGAAGAACGGCAAAGCTCGGCGATAAGGTCGACCCATACAACGACAGAGTGCTCGTAAACGGACAGAAAATAACAGCAAGGGCAAAGCCGAAGCACTATTACATAATGCTGCACAAGCCGAGGGGATATGTAACGACGATGAGCGACGAAATGGGCAGGAAATGCGTAGCGGAGCTTGTGCGCGACGTTCCTGCAAGGGTATATCCGGTCGGCAGGCAGGCTCGACAGAGAGAGCGAGGGACTGCTGCTCATGACGAACGACGGCGACTTTGCGAATAAAGTAACTCATCCGGCAAAGCACGTGTATAAGGTCTACCGGGTGACGATACGCCCGTCGATAAACGAGGAGCAAATCACCCAAATGTGCGTGGGAATGATGATAGACGGAAGAAAAACGGCGCCGGCGGAGGTGCGCGTGATTCAAAGGCAGGAGGGCAGGTGCGTTCTTGAGATAATACTCAGAGAGGGCAGGAACCGCCAAATAAGAAAGATGTGCGAGCAGCTCGGCATAGAGGTGGCAAGACTCAAGAGGACGGCGATAGGGCAGGTCAAGCTGGGAATGCTTCAGCCGGGAAAATGGCGTGAGCTTTCACAGGACGAGGTAAGGCGGCTGACGGCGGAGCCGAACACGACGGTCAGATAAGAGGAGCAAGGAATGTTTTTACCCGTAACAAAACAGGATATGACGGACAGAGGATGGACAAGACCGGACTTTGTCTATATAACAGGCGACGCGTATGTAGACCACCCGAGCTTCGGCGTCGCCATAATTTCGCGGGTGCTTGAGGCGCACGGCTATAAGGTCGCAATACTCTCACAGCCGCAGAGGGACGAGGACTATATGCGCTTCGGCGAGCCGAAGCTCGGCTTTCTCATAACCTCCGGCAATATAGACAGCATGGTCGCGCACTACACGGCGGCAAAGCGCAGGCGCAGCGACGACGCATATTCGCCGGGCGGCAGAGCGGGGCTGAGACCCGACCGCGCGGTGATAGTATATACAAAAAACGTAAAGCGGCTTTATCCCGATAGCTTTGTTATGATAGGCGGGCTTGAGGCAAGCCTGAGGCGGTTTGCGCATTACGACTACTGGGACGATTGCGTGCGCCCCTCCGTGCTGATAGACAGCGGCGCGGATATTTTGAGCTTTGGAATGGGAGAAAACCAGACGATAGAGATAGCGGACAAGCTGCGCGATGGCTGTTCATTGGAGGAGCTTTACGGCATAAGAGGGATATGCTACAGCGTGAGGACAAAGGATTATGTCCCGATGAGCGTTGCGGAATGTCCGTCCTATGAACAGGTGTGCTCCTCAAAGGAGGATTACGCGCTCGCGACAAAGCGCCAGATGGAGCAGCAGGACGCGGTCAGGGGAAAGACGGTAATTCAGCGCCACGGCGACAGGATACTTGTGCAGAACAAGCCCATGCCGCCGCTTAAAACGGACGAGCTCGACTTCATATACTCCCTCCCGTATGAGAGATACTACCACCCGATGTACGAAAAGGACGGCGGCGTTCCGGGAATAGCCGAGGTCGAATTTTCCATAACTCACAACAGGGGCTGCTTTGGAGCGTGCAACTTCTGCTCGATAGCGTTTCATCAGGGCAGAGCGGTAACGGTGCGCAGTAAGGAGTCGGTGCTAAAGGAGGCTGAAGCCCTGACGCATAACCCGAGATTTAAGGGGTATATACACGACGTAGGCGGACCGACCGCGAATTTCCGAAAGCCGTCGTGCAGGATACAGGAAAGCGCCGGCTTGTGCAAAAACAGAAAATGCCTCGCGCCGAGTCCCTGCAAAAGACTTGAGGTAGACCACAGCGAATATCTCGACATACTGCGCGAGATGAGAAAAATAAAGGGAGTCAAGCGCGTGTTTATACGCTCGGGCATACGCTTTGACTATCTCATGGAGGATAAAGACGGCGAATTTTTCCGCGAGCTTGTAGAACACCACGTCAGCGGTCAGCTCAAGGTAGCGCCGGAGCATTGCTCTGCGGCTGTTCTTGACCGTATGGGCAAGCCTCATATAGAGAGCTACATAAGATTTGCAAGAGAGTTTTACAAGACGACGGAGAAGATAGGCAAGGAGCAGTATCTCGTGCCTTATCTTATGTCCTCTCACCCCGGCTCGACGCTTAAAGACGCGGTAGAGCTTGCGCTTTTCTTAAAAAGGGAGAGGATACGCCCCGAGCAGGTTCAGGACTTTTACCCTACCCCCGGCACGGTGTCCACCTGTATGTTTTACACCGGCATAGACCCGCTGACGATGGAGAAGGTCTATGTGCCGCGCTCGCCGAAGGAAAAGGCGATGCAGAGGGCGCTTTTGCAGTATTTCAACCCTAAAAACAGGGATAAGGTCATCGACGCTCTCATATCAGCGGGCAGAGAGGACCTTATCGGAACGGCTCCAAGCTGCCTTGTGCCGCCCAACGGCAAATACAGAGCCATGCAGATAAAGAGAAACAGCGGAGCCGCAGGCGGCAGGAGCGGCAAAAAGCAGAGGAACGGAAAGCGGAGCAATGCGGGGAAAAAGAGGTAAAAGGCTGGCGGCGGTCGTTATAGCAGCCGCGCTCGCCGCCACGTCGCTCGTTATAACGCTGTGCGGCGCGTGGGATAATATTTTTTACGCTTTCGGCTATAAGGAAAATATAAACGACGAAAATACTCTGACCGCCGCCTTCCTGAACGTGGGCACGGCGGATTGCTGCGTTTTAAGCTGCGGCGGGAAAACGGCTTTGATAGACGCAGGCGACAGCCTCGGCAAGGACTCCTGCGTGAAATATCTGAGGAAAAACGGGATAGAAAAAATAGATCTCGCCATACTTTCGCATTTTGACAGCGACCATTGCGCCGAGCTTGAAAATATAATAAAAGTGAGCAAAATAGAAAGGCTCGTCCTCTGCTCGGCGTTTAAAGGCTCGGAGGACGGCGGGAATATAGTAAGCTCCGCAAAGGCTTCGGGCGCGGATATAGAGTACATGAGCGCGGGCGGCACATTGGAGCTTGGGAAAATGACGATAACCGCGCTCTCGCCGTCGGGAGATGAATATGGCAGCGACAACGACAACAGCCTTGTCTGCAAGGTTCGCGCGTTTGGAAAATCCATTCTTTTCACCGGCGACGCCGGGGAACAGGTTGAGCGCGATTTGATTGCCACAGGAGCCGATATAGACTGCGATATTCTCAAGGCGGCGCACCACGGCAGCAAAACGGGGTGCTGCGAGGAATTTATCGCTTCCGTAAGCCCCGAGTACGCTGTCGTGTCCGTCGGGGAGAACAGCTACGGTCTGCCGTCCAACCGTGTGATAAAGCGCCTTGAAAGCTCCGGCGCACGCGTACTGCGGACGGATAAGAACGGAAATATAATTTTTGAATTGTCCGATGACGGGATAAATTTGAGGGTGGATTACGGATAAACGGCTGATTGGGGCTTATGCTGCCGCGCGGCGCGTTTTAACTTTGGATTGAAGCGGATAATATTCGGGCGGCGACCTGCGCGGCGTCCGCCGCGCAGAAAAACGCGGCGGGCGCGGTTGTTATCCCCGCCGAAGGAGCCCGAGCCCCGCCGCCGTTTTTCCGCACATTTCCGCCGCAGGCGGAAATGTGCCGGTCGCCGCCCGAACCCCTGACACAGCAGAAACCGGTCGGGGCATACGGCGCGGCAGCGGTCGCGGCGAAAAATAAGCAAAGCCTTTAACGAGCAAAGGAGAGAATCATGAAAACCTTGAAAATAAACAGCTTTGAAGGGAAATATGCAATTTGTACGGATAAGGATAAATCATATTTCGCAATCGAGCGCGGCGAACTGCCGAGCGGAGTGAAAAAGGGCGATATTATCCTTATAGACGAAAACGGAGATATTACCGTAAAGTCAGCGGAATAGCGGAAACGCTAAAAACCTATATAAAAGGAGCGAAAGCCGCCGAGCAGAGCCCTTGCGGCTTGATTGGCGCAAAGACAGAGCGCTCCCTAAAATCTCCTTAAAGATTATTTTTTCACCTTCAAATCAGCTTCTTGACAAAACCGTGAAATATCTTTATACTGATTGTAAAGGCAGTGAAGAGAAGAAGTAAGCCTGCGAAAGCGGCGCAGAGAGCCCGTGCATCGGTGAAAACGGGCGCGTTTTCCGGCTGAAATACATCTCGGAGCCTTCCGCCTGAAAACGGCAGTAGGGCGGAACGGAGTTCCCCGTTATCGGAAAGGGTGATCGTTGTCACCCGCAAAGGTCTGCGTCGCGAGGCGCAGATAAATTGAGGTGGTACCACGGACCGAATCCGTCCTCTTTTTTTGAGGGCGGTTTTTATATTTCGTCCTCTAAACAATGAATACGGAGGAATAAAAAATGGGAGTTTACGAGGAACTCATTGAGCGCGGACTTATCGCGCAGACCACAAACGAAGATGAGATAAAAAAGCTCGTCAACAACGGCGAGGCGGTTTTTTACATAGGCTTTGACCCGACCGCCGACAGCCTGCACGTCGGCCATTTTATGGCGCTTTGCCTTATGAAAAGGCTCCAAATGGCGGGCAATAAGCCGATAGCGCTGATAGGCGGCGGCACGGCTATGATAGGCGATCCGTCGGGCAAGACGGATATGAGAAAGATGATGACGCGGGAAACAATAGAGCACAACAGCGAATGCTTTAAAAGGCAGATGAGC
>CANPZK010000061.1 GCA_947588875.1 uncultured Clostridia bacterium | reverse complement strand
ACAGCAACAAATCCAACTACACTATCCTCTCCGTGGACCCGTCCTTTGTCAACGTGTATATAGACAAATACAGAGAAGCGCAGTTTAAAATAACAGATGAGATAAAGGACGATTTCGCGGTTGACGAAACTTATTATGCCGGTAGTCATATATATTCGACCGATACAATATCCGTCTCGGGCCCCGAAACCGAGGTGCTGAAAATCAGCAAGGTCGCGCTTGAGGGCAAGATAACCGGACAGCTGAAGGATTCCGTCACGATAGACGCGGACGTAGTTCTCTACGGCGACAGGGGAGAGAAAATAACAAACGATTTGCTGGAGCTTAGCACGGACAAGGTATCGGTAACCGTGAATGTCCTGCCGAAAAAAGAAGTTCCTATAAACGCCAAATTTGTAAATATGCCGCAGGACTTTGACGCTGACGCGAGAGTAAAGGTAGAGCCGTCGTCAATCGTAGTCGCCGGTCCGGAGATAACTCTCGCAACACTGCCTTACGTGGAGCTTCCGGAGATCGATTTTGCGGATATCGACCCGACCGAGGCAAAGGAGTTTGATATGGACGTTCAGCTTCCGTCGGGATGCAGAAACATTTCAAATATAACAAAGGCAAAGGTCACGCTTGATTTCACGGGATATGAAAAAAAGCAATTCAAAATAACCGATTTCAATTTTAAAAACGTCGGGCAGGATTCCACGGCTGCGGCGACAACGACCGATATTACGGTAGTAATAGCCGGACCCGATGAGCTTTTGGCGAATCTTACCGAGGACGATTTAACCGCAACTATTGATTTGACCGACAAAGGCTCTGCGTTTGTCGGGGCGGCGGAGGTACCGGTCAATATTTCGATAAACGGCAGCTCCGAGTGCTGGGCGGTCGGAAGCTATACGGTCAATGTGACGGTCGAAAAGAAGGAAACTTAGAAATAAAAGCCGAAATTAAAATAATCCGATGAGCTTGCACAAAGGCTCATCGGATTTTTATATGTATTTCTTTGGGCGTATTTAAACATACGAAAGCAGAGCTGCCAAATCAGCCGCTCCGCTTAAAATTTGATTATTTTATCATCTGAAAACGCTTAAAGCGTCTTAGCAATCTCCTTTAAATAAGCTCTGAAATCGTCCTTGACCTCGGGGTGTTTCAGCGCGACCTCAACAGTAGCCTTCAAAATTCCGAGCTTGTTGCCCATGTCGTATCTCACGCCCTCAAAGTCGACCGCCGTCATACCCTTTGTTACGGCAAGCTCCCGCATAGCGTCGGTAAGCTGTATCTCTCCGCCTACGCCGGGCTTTGTGTTTTCGAGAATATCGAAAATTTCCGGAGGAAGCACGCATCTGCCGAGAATCGAAAAATACGAAAGAACGTGAGCGTCGTCCGGCTTTTCTATCATATCCGTACATTTGTAGATGTTATCCTCGAGCTTGTCCACCTTGAGCGAGCTGTACTTGTGAATATCCTCAGGCTTTACCTCCTTTACGCCTACAACTCCGAGCCCGTACTTGTCATACGCGTCTATAAGCTGCTTGCAGGCGGGATTGTCGCCGATGATAACGTCGTCGCCGTATAATACCGCAATGGGTTCTCCAGCGGCAAAGGATTTTGCGCGGCTGATTGCGTGACCGAGACCCTTTGTTTCCTTTTGGCGGATAGTGTATATGTTCGCGAGATCGGACACCGCCTTCAGCTCTTCAAGAAGCTCGGTTTTGCCGCTGCTTTCAAGGGCGCTTTCAAGATACGGCGTGCGGTCAAAATGATCCTCTATTATACCCTTGCCTCTGTTTGTTATGATAAGAATATCGGTAATACCCGATTTTACCGCCTCTTCAACAATGTATTGGATTGAGGGCTTATCGACAATGGGCAGCATTTCCTTAGGCATCGCCTTTGTGGCGGGCAGCACTCTTGTGCCCAAGCCTGCCGCAGGAATGACTGCTTTAGTTACCTTCATAATTCATACTCCTCTCTTTAGATAAGCATAGTTACGATATTGTAAGCGATGTAGCATACAAAAACAACTATTGCGGCTACGTTGTTCGTTCCGCCGACCTTTTCAAGAACGGCGGCATAGCCTGTTGGATTCTCTGATTTGATTTTTGTTATTTTTTTCGTGCAGTGTTTAAAATAGAGCTTGTTCCCGATGGCTCCGCTTATAACCATAATGATGATACGTGAGAATGAGGCAAGCGGTGAAATCAAAAACATCCAAAGCTCCGACGGGGAAAGATTCCTTGCCGCGTAGTCGGCTATGGTGAAAATGTTGGCGCGCGTACTCAGCGAGTTGATGATGTTGTTGTAGGTGTTTACAAAGCTGTTTATAAAGAAGGTTTCGGCAACGAAGGTCGCCGCCATAAGCGCCAAAAAAATTGCGCCGACAAGGTACATTTTACGATAGAGGAACCAGCCGCCCGAGAAGAGTGCCGATGAAAAATTAAATCTGCTCCTGCCAAAGCGCTTTATATTTTTGAATACGGGAAGATAATAAAACGCGGACGTCTTGACATATTTCTCATAATCCTCAGCCTTAACTCCGTCGGAAAGCTCCTCGTCGCGGCTCATACCCATAGCGCCGTACATATCGGAGTTGAAGCCGCCAAAGCCAAACGGCATTCCCGCCTGAGGACCTGCGCTGCCGAACGGGGACTGGCTGCGCGGCGGCTCTTTAAATTCGCTCTCGCCGTTGTCGGTAAGAGGACGAGAGCAGGAGCTGCAAAAAATAGCGTCCTTTGGATTTTTTGCGCCGCACGACGGGCATATTGAAAAAGCGGAGGATTCCTTTTCGTTCCAAGTGAAAGAATCACCGTGCTGCTCCGCGTTTGCACATTTTCCAAGGCGCTCATAGCATATTCTATGGTGTGGGGCGCCGCATTCGGGGCAGACGACGATATCGTCGTCGTCATCGAAGGGTACGCCGCAAACGGGGCATCTTATGTCTTTATATTCCAATTTTTAACTCCCTTCTGAACTGTTTAAAATCACATACACATCCATATTATACCAAATAATAATTTATATATCAATTCTTTTGCGAAATTAAATTCAAAAATTATAAAAATAATTCAAGCCGCAATTAGACCGAAACTTTAAAATCATTCGTATTGTTTTGGCGGGCAAAAAATGTTATAATATAACATAAATGAAAATTGGAGTGAAAAAAATGGACGTAAGGGTCGGCGACGTGCTTCAAATGAAAAAGCCGCATCCCTGCTCCTGCAATATGTTCAACGTTTTGCGGGTTGGCATGGATTTTAGGCTTGAATGTCAAAAATGCGGCCATCAGATAATGATTCCGCGCGCAAAGGCTGAGAAGAATATAAAAAAGATTATAAGAGAAGATAATAATTCAGAGGTGGAATAATTTGTTTAAAAAGCTGGACGTATTTGAAAAGCGCTGCAAAGAGCTGAATACAAGGCTTTATGACCCGTCCGTCGCGGCGGATCCGGAGGAGTACGCAAGGATAATGCGTCAATTAAAGGAGCTTGAGCCTATCGCGCTTAAATACGGGGAATACAAAGAGGCTCTAAAAAGAGAGGAGGACTCCCTAGAGATACTCAACGAAGGCGGCGCGGACAGCGAGCTTAAGGAGCTGGCTCAGCTTGAGCTTGACGAGGCGCAGGCGGCAAAGCAGACGCTTTCAGAGGAATTGAAGCTGCTGCTGCTCCCAAAGGACCCGAACGACGATAGGAACGTAATCGTCGAGATAAGGGGCGGAGCCGGCGGCGAGGAGGCGGCGCTTTTTTGCGGAGTGCTTTTCAGAATGTACTCTATGTACGCCGAAAAAAAGGGCTTTAAAACCGAGCTTTTAAACGCGAATGAAACCGAGCTTGGGGGATACAAGGAAATAAGCTTTATGATAAACGGCGCGGGCGCTTATTCGAGGCTCAAATTTGAAAGCGGCGTTCACAGAGTTCAAAGAGTGCCTGAAACCGAATCACAGGGCAGAATACATACCTCGACGGTTACGGTAGCCGTTTTGCCGGAGGCGGAGGACGTAGAGATAGACATAAATCCCGCCGACTTGCAAATAGACACGTTCCGCAGCAGCGGAGCGGGCGGACAGCACATCAACAAGACCGAATCCGCAATAAGGATAACGCATATCCCGACGGGCGTTGTTGTAGAGTGCCAGGACGAGAGGAGCCAGTACAAAAACAAGGATAAGGCGATGAAGGTTTTAAAATCGAGATTGCTGAACGCCAAGCGGCAGGAGCAGCACGACGCTGTAGCCCAAGAGAGAAAGAGCCAGGTCGGAACGGGGGATCGAAGCGAGAGGATAAGGACGTATAACTACCCGCAGGGCAGGGTGACCGATCACAGGATAGGCCTTACGCTCTATAAAATAGACGATATATTAAACGGGGCGCTTGACGAGGTGATAGATCCGCTGATAGCCGCGTCGAGGGCGCAGCAGCTCGCCTCCGCAAATGATACGGTTTAACGGCGCGCGGCGAATTGGCGAATTAAAAATAAATTAATCAAAAATTCAACAATTAGTGATTTACATTATGGAAAGAAAGTTATATTATGGAAACTAAGATATTATCCGAAAGGGACGCGGCAGAGGCGGCTCAAA
The DNA here is from genome assembly GCA_947588875.1 of uncultured Clostridia bacterium. Lineage (GTDB taxonomy): Bacteria > Bacillota > Clostridia > Oscillospirales > Acutalibacteraceae > UBA7067. Next base: position 7,203 of record CANPZK010000061.1, on the reverse strand, counting down.
TAATCAGGGACGGCGGACTTGTCGTTATGCCTACCGAAACCGTGTATGGGCTTGGAGCGGACGCGTTTAACAGACAGGCGGTCGCCGATATATTTAAGGCAAAGGGCAGACCGATGGACAATCCGCTTATTGTCCATATAGGGAGAATAGAGGACTTAAAGCGTCTTGTAAGCGAGATACCCGAAAAGGCAATATCGCTAGCCAAAGCCTTTTGGCCGGGGCCGCTCACCATGGTTTTGCCAAAATCTGAAGATGTGCCGGACGAGGTGAGCGCGGGACTTGATACGGTCGCCGTTCGCTACCCGTCGCACCCGCTTGCGGAAACGCTGATACTTCTGAGCGGAACCCAAATCGCCGCGCCGTCCGCAAATTTATCCGGAAGTCCAAGCCCGACGGAGCTAAGTCACGTTATAAAGGATTTAAACGGCAGGGTGGACGCAATTCTCGACGGCGGAAGCTGCGAGGTCGGACTTGAGTCCACGGTCATATCCCTTGCGGGAGATAAGCCGAGATTGTTAAGACCGGGCGGAGTCACCGTTGAAGAAATTGAAAGCGTAATAGGGAAGATTGAAATCGACCCCGCCGTTACCGATAAGCTCAAAGAGGGCGAAAAAGCCGCCAGCCCCGGAATGAAATACAAGCATTACGCTCCAAAGGCGCGTGTGATAATACTCAAGGGCAGCGACGAGCAATATATAAGATATGTAAACTCCGCCGCAGGCGGGTGCAGAGTTGGGGCGATATGCTACGACGAGGACGCCGAAAGGCTAAACGTGCCGTTCTTTTCGCTCGGCCCAAAAGACGACGCCGCCGCTCAGGCGAAAAATCTTTTTTCGGTTCTCAGGAGCGTGGACGACGCCGGTATAGAAATCGCATATGCCCGCTGTCCGAGCATAAACGGAGTGGGGCTTGCGGTATATAACCGCCTTATCAGGGCGGCAGGATTTGAGGTGACGCGTCTTGCGTAATTATACACTCGTAGGGCTGACGGGACCGTCCGGCTCGGGAAAAAGCACCTTTGTCAAAAGCCTGCTTGAGTGCGGCTTTGCTCTCATCGACGCAGACAAACTCGCCCGCGAAGCGCTGGCTCCGGCCTCCCCGTGCGTCGAACAGTTAAAGATGGTATTCGGCGACGATATTCTTCGCACCGACGGCGAAATAAATCGCTCTCTTTTGGCTCAAAGAGCGTTTTCCTCAGATGAAAACGTTTTAAAGCTCAACGAGATAACCCACCCTCGGATATTTATGCAGACCTTGAAAATGATAAAAGAGTATATGAGCCGAGGGGAAAGGCTGATAGTATTTGACGCTCCCGTCCTGTTTGAAAGCGGCATTGACGTTATATGCGATATTATAGTCAGCGTTATTGCCGACAGGGAAACCCGTCTTGAACGCATTATAAAGCGGGATAACATATCCCGCGAGCTTGCCGCCGAGCGCTTTTCCGTTCAGCAGAGCGACGATTTTTACACGTCGCGGAGCGATTTTGTGGTTGACGGCACGGGAGATAAAAAATATCAGACGAAAATTGCGGAAATGATAAAAGACAGATCCATAAGAAAGGGCGGCGGTTAATATAGCAATTACTCGAAAAAGGCGGCGGCACGGGAAAATTATCGCCATAGCTGCCGCAATCTTGCTTGTTGTTGTGTTTTCGACTCTCGCGTTTGTGCTTTATCTCAGCGGGTGCAGTATAGATAAGGCGCAGTATCCGCTTAAATATGAAAATTTTGTCGATAAATATTCCGCGGAATACGGCGTGAACGACGAGCTGATTTACGCAATAATCAAAACCGAGAGCAATTTTGAGCCGAACGCCGAATCATCGGCGGGAGCTGTCGGGCTTATGCAGCTTATGCCGGAAACCTTTGAGTGGCTTCAGAGCTACTATAACGGTGAGGTAACAATGTATTCCGAGTCCTTATATGAGCCGGAAACGAGTATAAAATACGGCACAATGTTTTTAGGCTATCTGCTTAGCATATACGGCTCAAGCGAGGAAACGGCAGTCGCGGCGTATAACGCGGGCGTCGGCGCGGTGAATCAGTGGCTTTCCGACCCGGAATGCTCAAACGACGGCACGACGCTATATTACATACCCTATGACGAAACTCGGGCGTATGTTCAAAAGGTTGAAAACGCAAAGAAAAATTACAAGGACGTTTATGGACTCTGATTTGAGTAATACTATATCCGAGTACTTAAATTTATATATAATTATTTATTTATATTAAATTGAGAGGAATGACGAAAATGGCAAAGAAACAGGAAAAATCCGAGGTCGAGCTTTTGAAGGAAAAGCTGTTTATCAATACGAAAAACGGTGTAGGCTCGTTAAGCGAAAAGGAAGTATCGGCTGCCGATAAATTTTGCGCGAAATATATGAAATTCCTTGACGAGGCAAAGACGGAACGCGAGGCTGTTGAGGCGGCGAAGGCGATAGCCGAGAAGGCGGGCTTTATACCGTATGAGAGCGGCAAAAAGTACAGCGCCGGAGAGAGAGTTTACCTCATAAACAGAAAGAAAAACATTGTTCTCGCGGTGATTGGCAAAAAGGGCTGCAAGGATGGAGTTAAGCTCTCAATAGCGCATATTGACTCCCCAAGGCTCGATTTAAAGCCCAATCCGCTTTACGAAGCGAACGACCTTGCGCTCTTTAAGACGCATTATTACGGCGGAATAAAAAAGTACCAGTGGACTGCCGTTCCGCTCGCGCTGCACGGGTTAGTTGCGCTTAAAAACGGAAAGACGGTAACGGTAAAAATAGGGGAGAAGGACAGCGACCCGATATTCTGTGTTACGGACCTACTGCCGCACCTTGCGCAGGAGCAGGTGAAAAAGCCCGGCTCGCAGATGTTCACAGGCGAGGACCTCAATCTTTTAGTGGGCAGCAGGCCGTTTAAGGACGACAGCGAATCCGAGCTTGTCAAGCTGAACATTCTAAACATTCTCTTTAAGGATTACGGTATAACGGAGGGCGATTTCCTTTCCGCAGACTTAGAGCTTGTACCCGCTCACAGAGCACGCGATCTAGGCTTCGACAGAAGCATGATCGGGGCATACGGCCATGACGACAGAGTCTGCGCTTATCCGGCATTGATGGCTGCCGTTGACTGCGAGGCCCCCGAAAAGACGGCTGTCACCGTGCTTGTCGACAAGGAGGAGACCGGCAGCGACGGCAATACCGGTATGCAGAGCGGGTTTATGAAATACTTTATATATGATCTTGCAAAGAGCGAGGGCGTTGACGGCGACTATGTTATATCGCACAGCTCCTGCCTTTCCGCAGACGTAAACGCGGCGTTTGACCCGACCTATGCGAGCGCTTACGAGGCGAATAACTCCTGCTATATAAATAAGGGCGTAGTTATCACGAAGTACACCGGCAGCAGCGGCAAGTACGGTACCTCGGAGGCGTCTGCGGAGTTTATGGCGGAGATCAGGGCTATGCTTGACGGCGAAAAGGTGCTTTGGCAGACGGGAGAGCTCGGCAAGGTAGACGGAGGCGGCGGCGGAACGATAGCCAAGTATGTCGCGAACCTGAACGTTGATGTTGTTGACCTCGGCGTGCCGGTTCTGTCGATGCACGCTCCGCTCGAGGTCGTTTCAAAGGTTGACGTTTATATGGCTTACAGGGCGTTTCTCGCATTCTTTAATAAAAAATAATTTAAAAAATAATTCAAATATAGGGACGGGGCTTTAAGCTCCGTTCTTTTGCTTGCAGGAAAGTTTTTTGACAATTAGGCTTTAAGTCCGTACCGTTTTGGCGGGCGGCGACCGGAGCTTTCCGCCGTGCCGGCGGAAAGCTCCAAAAAACGCGGCGCAGGGTTCGCTTGGCAACGGGAAAAAACACCTGCCCCGCCGCGTTTTCCGCGCGGCTGCGCCGCGCCGGTCGCCGCCCGCCAAAAGAAATATTTATACGTCAAGCATTTATTTTAATGAGCAAACGGGAAATATTGCATTAATTTCAAAAATATTGTATATTATATTCGGAGATTTTTTTGATACCAAGGGGGAATGAGTATGTATTGCCATAAATGCGGCAGACAAAATAACGACGGTGCAAAATTTTGTAAATTCTGCGGAGAAAAAATAATTAACAACTACGGGCAGTCGGACGTTTCTGATGAAAAAACAGGCGAGCTGCCTAAAATTGACGGCTTTCAAAACCAAAATAATATGCGCGGGGCTTACGGCGGATTTGACAGCCGCCCGATGGACGGGTATTACAGCGAGATAAAGACGGATACGGATAAATCCTCAAAAAGAACGCTTGTAATTTTTATCGTCACAATTGCAGCGGTAGTGCTTGTGGTGTTAGCTATCGCGGCTATGTATTTTTTCGGCGGCAAAAACAACGACGCCGATAATTCAAGCTCCGCAGCCACAATCGAAACGCAGGCGGTGATCGCTCCGACGACCACTACACAAGCTCCAATTGATACCTCTAACAGCATCTCGATACCGTCGGTTATCGGATTTTCATATAACGATGCGGTGGAAAAGCTATATAACGCCAATTTGCAAAGCAGTATGACAGCCGAATACAGCAATTCGGTTCCTGACAACTGCATAATAAGGCAAAGCCCGGCGGCCGGAACGGAGGCGAAAGAGGGCGATATGGTGTCGATAGTAATGTCAAAGGGCGCGTTCACTACGCCGGACTATGACGCGCTCGGAATACCGTACAGTAAAAGAAGCTCCGGCAGCGCTATCCTCTCGCAAAGCTCCTCGTCATATCTTTCGGACGGCGATGTTTCAACTCTCGGCATTAAGGCGCTTGAGATAGCGAGGAACGAAATATACGCAAGACACGGCAGGAGGTTTGACTCCTCCGAGCTGCAAAGCTATTTCAACAGCAAGGATTGGTATATAGGCACGATACAGCCAGGCGATTTTTCCGAGAGTATTTTGAACGAGTACGAGCGGTACAATGTTGATTTCCTCATGAAGAAGGAGGACGCTCTGAGAAATCCCAAGCCCGTTGTTTCGTCCTCAAGCTCGGAAAAGGAATATTCCTCGCCGGTATTTCAAAATATATCGTCCTCGTCAAATCTTGTCAGTGAAAAGGGAACGGTTTATTCCCCGAATAATCTCCGCTATGATGATAATAATTGCTGGGCGGAGGGCGTAAGCGGCGACGGCGAAGGCGAGTGGATAATGCTTTACGGCGATGAAAAGCAAAGGGTTTCAGGCGTTAAGATAGTAAACGGCTTTACAAAATCCCCATCGCTCTATAACGCAAACGGCAAGGTCAAAAGAATGAGATTTGAATTTTCCGACGGAACGTCATATACCGCCGATTTGGTTGTCCGCTACAATGCGACAAGCGATAATTACAAATATTATGACTATATATCGTTCCCCACGCCGGTGGAAACGACGTATATTAAGATGGTAATAGTGGAAGCGGCGAGCGGAGATAAATACGAGGATACCTGTCTGTCGCTGATTGCGCCATATTGAGCAAGGTAAGCATATATACAAAAAGAAATTGAAAACTGCCGCCGTTTATATACGACGGCTTTTCTATTGGAAAGATTCGCAACATCATGCGTGAAACATTTTGCTGTTTTGATAAATTTATGAATATTGTATTGCTGTTTGCAATACAATATGGTATAATCAAAAGCAGAAAGGCAGGTGCTTATTATGGCAACGAAAAGCGCAAATGTAACGGCTCGTGTGCAGCCGGAAATCAAGCGGCAGGCGGAGGCGGTTTTGGATAGAATAGGACTCCCTGTATCGGTTCTGATTGATACCTTATACAGACAAATCATTATGACGGGCGGCGTTCCTTATCCTCTCACCGTGCCAAAACTGCCCACGAGAGACAGCTTGACTGATGAACAATTTAACACCATGATGGAAAAGGGCTGTCAGCAGGCAAAATCCGGCGAGGGACTGTCCGTAGACGAAGCCTTTGCCAAAATTCGTGAGGATATTTGATAATGCGGTATGAGGTGAGGCTGACTGAGCTGGCATTCAAGCAAATCGAGGAAACGGTACAATATATTTCCAAAATTCTGCTGGAGCCGGAAATCGCACGAAAATGGGCGGATACACTGCAAAACGATATTAAAAATCTTGAATATATGCCGTCAAGATACCCTCTTACGGAGGAGAAACCATGGCATACAGAGGGAATCCGTAAAATGCACGTTAAAAATTTTCTCGTTTACTATCTGATTGACGAGAAAAAGAAAACCGTGTGGGTCACAGCGGTAATTTACGGGCGGAGAGATCAGATTTCGGCATTACTTGATATGCTGTCGAATGACGCTGAACAGTGAATATTAAATGTGGAACTTGGATATGTATTATAAAATTAGAAATGGCAAATTCAGATGATATAAAAAATTTAGTTGAATTAAGAATGGCTCTGCGCCATATTGAACGAGGTAAGCATATATACAAAAAGAGAAAGAGGTCGGAATGAAATGCTCCGGCCTCTTTTTATACGATTTTGTAATTGTGTAAAAGCGGACCGCTTCCCTTGCCAACATCAAAGCTTGTCTTGAGCGCGCCCGTAATATATTCCTTAGCAGATAATACGCTTTCATAAATGCTCTTTCCGTCTGAAAGACCGCACGCGATAGCGGAAGAAAGAGTACAGCCTGTTCCGTGCGTGTTTGGATTGTCTATCCGTTCCGCTCTGAACAGGGAAAATTCGTTTCCGTCAAAAAGGAGATCGTCGGCGTTGCCCCTGCTGTGGCCGCCCTTTATAAGCACGGCGCAGCCGCATTTTTTATATATCGCTTGAGAGGCGCGCTTCATATCGTCAAGAGAGTCTATCGCGCTCCCGCTTAAAACCTCCGCCTCAGGAATGTTCGGCGTTATTATGTCCGCAAGAGGGAGCAGCTCGCCGATTAAAACGTCGACGGCGTCGCTTTTGAGCAGAGGGCTGCCGCTTGTAGAAACCATCACCGGATCCGCCACGATACTCTTTGCTCCGCGCTCTCTTATAGTATTTGCAATAACGCGTATTATCTCGGTGTTTGAAGTCATACCGATTTTTATGCTGTCGGGAAAAATGTCGTCAAAAACGCAGTCAAGCTGCTTTTTTACAAATTCAGGCTCTAAATCTCTGGCGGCATAAACGCCCGTTGTGTTTTGCGCCGTCAGCGACGTTATAACGCTCATAGCATATTTTCCCATACAGGTTATGGTCTTTATGTCGGCTTGGATTCCTGCGCCGCCGCT
>CANPZK010000060.1 GCA_947588875.1 uncultured Clostridia bacterium | reverse complement strand
CGGGTGTGGCGCAGTTTGGTAGCGCGCTTGAATGGGGTTCAAGAGGCCGCTGGTTCGACTCCAGTCACTCGGACCAAAACAAATCGGAGCAGGGCTTTTCCTTGCTCCGAGATTTTTTTATTGTAAAACTTTTGCTCCTCCTGCGCTTTGAAACGCAAAAGGATTTCGCAGTTTGCTGACTGCGACAAGCGACGGGGCTGCCTCACCGACAGCCCCGCGAATGTATCAAACCTATATATTAAATATGCCGTCAGCCGAATATGCTCATGATATTCGCGACTATAAGACCTCCGCTGCCGCACATGGCTTTGCCGCGCGTCCCTTTGAGCGGGACGTAAAGCGCCTGCGGTCGGGTCATATATAATTTATACGCCGTTTAAACGCTCTGCGACTTATATTGCCGCTGTGCCGCAGAAGGACGGACGGCGTAAAATTAACGAAGGTTATTTTGTCAATATTATACCATATTATACAAAAATGTCTACAATTTTCTTTTAAATTGACAAAATAATTTCTATTTTTCTTGCGGAAGGCGGCGCAACCGCCGATATTTAGCGCTTTATCGGTAAAAAATATAAATTGACAGCCGAGAAAAAATCAGCTTGACTAAAGGCTTTTTTGCTGTATAATTATATTGGAGTAACTTCGGGATATATTTTAAATGACTATATTATTACCATATATATTGTCTTGTATATCTCTCGGGCAGGTTATATTAAAAAGGAAGGACAAACAGGGTTTTTGAAATGAAGGTAAATTTTTATGAAGAGGCTGACGATTCACAGCTCAAATTCGCGGTTATAATCTCAAGGTCAGACGGCAAATGGGTAATGTGCAAACACAAGGACAGAACGACCTACGAGATACCCGGAGGTCACCGCGAGGACGGCGAGAAGATAATCGACGCGGCTATACGCGAGCTTAAAGAGGAGACCGGAGCAAAGCGCTTTGTGATAAAGCCTGTATGCGTGTACTCGGTGTCGGGCAGGAATATGATAAATCCCTGCGGCGACGAGAGCTTCGGTATGCTCTACTGCGCCGACATTGAGGAGTTTGAAAGCGAGCTTCACAGCGAGATCGAGAGCGTCGCTCTCTTTGACAATATCCCGAACGAGCTTACATATCCGCTCATTCAGCCGGAGCTTATAGCGGAGGCTCAGAGGAGAAGGCTCATTTAAAGCATATGATGCGGAGAGATATATTATTAAAATTGACCCCCGACAGCGGAGAGATCGTTAAAAGCTCCGTTGTCGGGGGTTGTGATTTATAGCTTGTTGATAAGATTTATCCGTTCGCAAGGTGAATCTGAAGAATTTGAAATTGTTTTTCTGCCAATTTTTAATTTCTCCTTTGACTATCCCTCTCTGCAAGTATTTCGTTGACCTTTTTGTTATATTCCTCTTGAGATATTTGGCGCTTCATTTTTAAATCATTTAAAACATAAAGCCTCTCGCTAAGATGCTTTGGAAGCGGAGCACATTTACTTGAAACCTTCTGCTCCTTTTGCTCGTCCCTCGGTGCGCCGCAGGCGCTGGCAGCCGTATTTGTAATTTGTTCTCCCGCTGTATTCACATTGCCACGCATCGTATCGGCTTGAGAAGCCAAATCAATTCCGTTTTGATGCGCTATAATTTCTAACAACTGTCTGTTTGTTTCGGCTGTTTCCGCCGTTTTATCTACAAGCTCTCCGAATCCGTAAAGCGCAAATGAGGCAATCCAAGAGATTAATGTTCCGACTAGCATTACAGCAATACCTAAAAAAGTTCCTGCGCTGGAGCCGTTAAAAAGCGAAGCTCCTATGATTATACTCGCCGCTATTCCGATAACGGTAAGAACGACAGCGAGAGTTTTAATTTCTTTGCCTATATTATCAAACATAATTTTTTATTCTCCTTTATTACGGTTTTTAAATTTCACTTTGCTTTTCGTTCTGCTAATAATCCATGCGGCGATTACAACAACGGCAAGGCTTTTGTTTTTTGTAGATATTATCGAACATACCGATTCCTCCTTAAAATAAATTTTCAATAAAACGGAGCTGTTTATGCGAATGACATAGTACTTATCAGTACTACAATCTAATTATAGCGACTATGTATGATAAAGTCAATAGTACCTAAAGATACTATTGAGGTGATTTTCATGTATTTTCGCCGTCTGAAGGATTTGCGGGAGGATCATGACCTTAGGCAGGTTGACGTAGCCGAAATACTCGGCATAAAGCAGACTGTTTATTCCCGCTATGAGAGAGGATTTCAGACTATACCTGTCGAGCATTTGATAAAGCTCGCCGATTATTACGACGTTTCGGTCGATTATATACTTGAACGCGTGGATAAGGCGGAGTAGCGAGGATTTATTGTCTGCCGCATATTCCCGCGGAGGCTTTGAGCGGGAGGCGGGGCTTCGGGCGGCGACCGGCGGCTTCCCGCCGCGGGCGGGAAGCCGCGAAAACGCGGCGCACGGTCGGCGGCGAGAGGGCAGGTTACTTTTCCGCGCCGCGTTTTCCCGCGCGCTGCGCGCGCAGCGCGCCGGTCGCCGCCCGAAGCCTGCTCCGATAAAAGCACAAAGTAAAAACGAGCGCAGCGGCAGACGTATATCAACAAGAGCCGCCTGCGAGCGTAAGAAAAAAATAAAAAATAGATGTTGACAAAGGCGGGAAGCTGTGATAATATAATAAACAAATAAAACCTATCGGCAATATAGGAATTAAAAGCTCCGGCTCAATTCCCGCCTTGCCAAAGGGAGGACAAAATGAAAAAATTATTTCTCGACCTGCTCAGGCACAATTTCCGCTTTGGACGAATGTGAAGGCATTTGCGCCGAGGCAGTATGATTTATTAAATAAAAAATAACTATGAAAGAGGTAAATAAAATGAGCACATTAAAGGAAAGAAAATTACATTTTGAAACGCTCCAGCTCCATGTCGGACAGGAGAGCGCGGACCCGACGACCGACGCGAGAGCGGTTCCGATATACGCAACCACTTCGTATGTATTCCACAACAGCAAGCACGCCGAGGACCGCTTTGCGCTGAGGGACGCGGGCAATATTTACGGCAGACTGACTAACCCGACTCAGGATATATTCGAGCAGAGAATAGCGGCTCTCGAGGGCGGCACAGCCGCGCTGGCGGTAGCTTCGGGAGCGGCGGCGGTAACGTACGCGATACAGGCTCTCGCCCACGCGGGGGACAATATAGTAGCCGCAAAGACGATATACGGCGGCACATATAATCTGCTCGAGCACACTCTTCCGGCATACGGCGTAAGCACTGCCTTTGTCGACCCGGACGAGGAGGGAGCGTTTGAAGCGGCGATAGATGAAAATACAAAGGCGCTTTATATAGAAACGCTCGGCAACCCGAATTCAAATATAATCGACATAAGAAAGGTCGTCGATATAGCGCACGCGCACAATATCCCGCTCGTTGTAGACAGCACCTTCGCAACGCCGTATCTCGTAAGGCCGTTTGAGTACGGAGCCGATATTGTAGTACACTCCGCAACGAAATTTATCGGCGGCCACGGCACGGCTATCGGAGGAGTTATAGTCGAGAGCGGCAAATTCGACTGGGAAGCGTCCGGCAAGTTCCCGCAGTTTGCAAAGCCGAACCCGTCCTATCACGGCGCGGTGTTCACTCAGGCGGCGCCGGGTGCGGCTCTCGTTACATATGTTCGCGCTATTTTGCTCCGCGACACAGGCGCGACTCTCTCCCCGTTCCACGCGTTTATATTCCTGCAAGGACTTGAAACGCTCTCGCTCCGCGTTGAGCGCCATGCCGAAAACACGAAAAAGGTGCTTGAATTTCTCGTGAACCACCCGCAGGTCGAGAGCGTGAACCATCCGTCCCTGCCCAATTCGCCGTATAAGGCGCTTTACGACGAGTATTTCCCGAACGGCGGCGGCTCGATATTCACCTTTGAAATCAAGGGCGGCGAGGAAACGGCTAAGAAATTTATAGACAGCCTTCAGGTGTTCTCGCTTTTGGCGAATGTCGCCGATGTAAAATCCCTCGCTATCCATCCGGCGTCAACAACACATTCTCAGCTCAACGAGCGCGAGCTGGAGGAGCAGGGCATAAAGAAAAATACAATAAGGCTTTCCATAGGCACAGAGCATATAGACGACATACTTTTCGACTTGCAGGAGGCGTTTGAAAAGAGCGCGGAATAACGCGTCGGCAGTCGCGGAGAGCTTTATTTGACTCTCACAGCATAAAAATTACGGGACCGTGTTTAAATCGCGGTCCCGCTTTTGTGTGCGCAAAAATGGGAAAAGCGATAAAATATAAAAAATATTGTGATATTTTGGGTGTCCCGGACGTTGTATATATGAAAGCGTTTGCAAAACAAATAAAAGGCAAGGGCGGAAAAAAGGACAAAATTTTAAATTGCGGCGGAGGAGAGGGGTGACGCCGTGGATAAGGCGGAATACGAAAGAATAGCCGAGCGGTATATCGACGCGGTGTATCGAGCCGTTTTGAGCTGTTCCAAAAATAAAATCGACGCGGAGGACGCGGTGCAAAACGCGTTTTACAAGCTGTTAAAGACGGATACAAGGTTTAACGGCGACGAGCATATACGCAAATGGCTTATAAGGGTCGCGATGAACGAATGCAGAAGCGTGTGGCGCTCGGCGCGCAGCAGGGGAGTAATATCGCTCGACGAGCTTGAGGGCGAGGCGGAGTATTTAGACGAGAGCGAGCGCGACCTGTTTAACGAGGTAATGCGGCTTCCTCAAAAATACAGGGCGGTTATCCACCTGTACTATTACGAGGGCTATACATGCGGAGAGATAGCGGGCATACTCAAAATTAAGGAAAGCGCCGTGCAGACCCGTCTTATGAGGGCGAGGGGCAGGCTTAGAGAACGTATGAAGGAGGAGTGAATATGAGCGAAGGCAGAGACGAGCTGAAAATAATGTACGGCGGCATTTTTGATAAGCTGCGCGCGCCGGACGGACTTCGTGAAAAGGTGATAAACGCGGGCGGCGAGCCCTCGGCTGTAAAGAGCGGGAGCAGGCGAAAAAGAGCGGCGTATATAAAAGCCGCGTCGGCGGTCGCCGCGTGCCTTGCCGTACTTGTAATATGCTCGGCAATTTTCGGCACGGGCGGAGGAAACAGCTTTGTGCTGACGGCGAGCGCGTCGGAGCTTGGCGGCGAGGCGACGGTTGAAATGGCGGCGATCAGACCGGTGGGCGGCTCCTCCGGCGACACCGTAAGCGGAGAAGACGAGGAACAGCACGTCACGGCAAATGTGCCGTTTATGGTCGAGTGCAGGGGAAGGAACATAAGCTCCGTAACATACACAATAAAGAACGGGAGCTTCGTTTTCCCCTTTGATACGATAAGAAAGGAATTTGAGGACGATTACAGGCGCAGCTATCCAAATGAGGCGAGGATAACCGACTCGATCTCCGCAAAAAAGGCGGTCGGCAGAGATAAATGGATTTACAGCGGAGGGACTTCCGAGGGCTATGGCGAGTATTCGAGCTACACGATAGATTACGGCGCGCAAAGCGGCATAGCGAGCTATTCCGATATGCCGGAGCTTTTCCCAATAGACATTGTCGCGGGGCTGTCGTCGAAGGACGATATAAGCGAGAGCGTCAAAAGCGCGTTTTCGGATTATATCTTCGGCTCGAGCGGCTTTTCTGACTATGCATTAGGCTCGGACGGCGCTGAGAACGAGAGATATGCCGAGGACGTTATGCAGGCGTTCAAAACGATATACGACGAAATGCTCGGCAGAGTTACCGTGAGAGCGGACGTTACCTTTAACGACGGCACTACCGACTCAAAGACAATGAGCTTTTCGTGTATGGACGCGAGCGGAGAGAGCGGCATAGTGATAGGCGCAAGAATAGTTGACGAGGGAGGGAGAGACGCGGCGTAAAATAAGATTGTCAACTTAAAATTATAAAATTTAGGTTGACAATCTTCCCCTGACGATATATAATATTGGTAAATCAAAAGCCTTTAAGCAGGCTTTGGCGCTTCAAGGGGGATAAAATGGAAAAGACAAATAATATCAAATCCGGAGCGGTGTACTCTATGGTGCTCGTTGCGCTGTTCGCCGCTCTGACCGCCGTGTTCTCGCAAATCTCTATACCGATAGGTCCGGTTCCTATCAACCTCGGACTTCTCGCCGTTTTTGTCGCCGGAGGGCTTCTCGGTCTGAAACGCGCCATGCTCAGTCAGGTCGTTTATGTCCTGCTGGGCGCGGCGGGCGTTCCGGTTTTTGTGGGCTTTAAGGGCGGTCTTGCGGCCTTGGCAGGGCCTACCGGAGGGTATATAATAGGCTATGTAATAGCCGCCGGGGTTATAGCCCTGCTGTGCCGCGTGGCGCGGAAAAGGACGATTTTGCTCATAGCCGCCATGATAGCCGGACTTGTCGTGTGCTACGCCTTCGGGACGGCGTGGTTCGTCATCTCGAGCGGAACAAATTTAGCCGCCGCGCTTATGACCTGCGTTGTGCCGTTTTTGCCAGGCGACGCCGCAAAGATAGCCGCCGCCGTTATACTGTGCTCGGCTTTAAGGGACAGAGTGTGACAATCAAGCCGCCGCGAGGCGGTTTTTTTGTCTTTAAATCCGATTTTGGCAGACGAAAAATAAAGTTTCCGCACGAATTTTTTAAAAGATGCCGATGATTTTTATTTTATTGTATATTTTTCATATTTTCTGTGGCGTAATTTCTGTAATTTTAATCATTTTATTTATATCGGAAGAATGGTATAATTATTTTGGAATAATTTTACATTAAAAAATGAGGAGGATTATTATGAAAAAAAGAAATTTGTTGAAAAAACCGACCGCTTTTTTCCTCAGCGCTTTTATGGCGGCGCTCTGCGTGCCGTCGGCTCTTGCCGCACAGCCAAGCTCCGCAGCCTATGAAATAAGGCTCGGCGACGTTAATTTTGACGGCGATATCAGTGTGGCCGACGCAATATTGGTACAAAAACACGTTGTAAACATAAGAGGGATTACCAGCGACGCCGTGCCGTTTTGCGATGTCGACAAAAACGGAGAGATAACGGTGGCCGACGCAATTGAAGTGCAAAAGCACACCTTAAGCATTTTAAAAATCGAGGACGACGCCGCAAGACACTCTTATTTTGACACGAGCGGACAGATTGTCAGCTACAACGACAGCGCCGAGGTCAATCCAAACAGCAGCGGCTATATCGGCGGCAAGAGGGCGAAGGCCATCGCCTATGAGCACGCCGGCGTTTCAGAGGATGACGTAAGGCGGCTTGAAATCGAGGTGGACCGCAGAAAAGGAGCGGTTGTCTATGAGGTTGAATTTGTAGTCGCCGGCTATGAGTATGAATACGAAATAGATGTGACGAGCGGCGCTATCGTTCATTCGTATAAGGAGCTTGATGATGATTTCCGCCTTGGCGACATCGACCCGAGCAGCAAGGCGTATATCGGCGCACAGAAGGCAAAGGAGATCGCCTATGAACACGCCGGAGTTTCCGAGGACAGCCTTAAAAAGCTCGAAATAGAGCTGAACCGCAAAAGAGGAGTAGTCGTTTATGAAATAGAATTCGAGGCGGGCGGCTATGAATATGACTATGACATAAACGCGGAAACGGGAGAAATAGTCACCTCTTATAAAGAGCGCGACAACGATTTCACAGCGGATCCGGGCGTTGTGGACCCGAGCAGCGGAAATTATATAGGCGAAGCGAGAGCAAAGGAGATAGCCCTTAGCCATGCCGGACTCAGCGCGGAGAATGTAATAGAGCTTGAAGCGGAGCTTGACCGCATAGGCGGAGTGGTTGTATATGAGGTCGAATTCAAATCCGGCGGATATGACTACGATTACTATATAAACGCCGAAAGCGGCGAGATAATCAGCTCGTATAAGGAGCATGACGATTACCGCAAGGATACCGATGTTACGCCCCCGAGCAGCAGCGACTATATCGGAGAGCAGAAGGCGAAGGAGATAGCATTGAGTCACGCGGGACTTAGCGCGGATAAGGTGAGCGCGCTCGAAATAGAGCTTGACAGCAAAAGAGGCGTGGTTGTCTATGAGGTAGACTTTAAATACGGCGGCTGCGAGTACGACTATGATATAAACGCGGTCAGCGGAGAGATAGTAAGCTCTTACAAGGAGCTTGACGACAACCGCGACCCGGTAATCGACCCCAATAATAACGGCTATATCGGAGAGCAAAAGGCAAAGGAGATAGCCGTTGCTCACGCGGGAGTTTCAGCCGACAGCGTGAGAATGGTTGAGATAGAGCTTGACGTTAAAAGGGGAGTAGTTGTATACGAGATAGAGTTCAAGTCGGGCGGCTTTGAGTATGACTATGATATAGACGCGGTGAGCGGAGAGGTAATAAGCTCTTATAAGGAGCTGGGAGATTACCGCGACGACACAAATAAATTCGACCCCGACAGCAAGGAGTATATAGGCGAGCAGAGCGCAAGGGATATAGCCTTGACTCACGCGGGCGTTTCGGCGGGCAGTGTAAGAGAGTTTGAGATAGAGCTTGACCGCGAAAAGGGAAGGGTCGTTTATGAAATAGAATTCAAATCCGGCGGGTTTGAGTATGAATACGAAATAGACGCCTATACCGGAGATATAATCAAGCACGAAAAGGAGAGAGATTGATTTTAAATCGGCGCGGGGCTTGTGATAAGGCTGATTTTTCTTCAAAATTTCTCCCGCAAAATTCAAAACCCGAAATCCGACGATACCGGATTTCGGGTTTTTCTGCGGACTGAGGGTCACCGCCGGGCGGCTTTTTGCTTTGCTCGCTATTGACAAAGTTCACACAAAATTTATTGACTTTTTACACCATAAATTATATTATCAGTTTAATAATACATACCGATTAAAACACAGACTAAAACTCAGACAAAAACACAAAGGGGGCTTGCCAAATGGACTCGTTTTTGCAGTCCTTGAACATACAGGTCATAACGGATATCGCAATAGTCGCACTGAGGATACTTATCCCGATACTCGGCGTCATAGTGGTGTTTCAGTGTTATTCGTCAATGCGCAGACAGCGCAGAGATGAAAAACCGCTTATTATGCTTGAAAACACGGCTAACGGACAGGTGCTGCCGGTGCTTTGCTGGGAAAACTCCGTCGGCAGGGCAAAGGGCAACGACATAGTGATAGCCGACGACCTGACCGTTTCAAGAGAGCACTGCGTAATACTCCGGCGCAAGGAGGGCTGGTTCATAAGCGACACCGGCTCAAAGGCGGGGACGTATGTGAACGGAAAAAGAACGGAAGGCAGAGCGCCGATATACATAAACGACGAGATAACGATAGGCAGGGACACGTTTGTCTTAAAGAGGGCGCAGGACTACACGGACGTGAACCGCTCGTGGTTTTACAGAAAAGAGGGCGGCAAGGAGGGCATAGCGCCGTTCGCGCTGATGATGCTCATATCAATCTTTACGCTTTTTATGGCGACCGAGGCTTGCCTGTCGATTGAGGCGACCGACTTTCAGCCGCTGATTATTTTCGCGGTGTTTATGATAGTCGCATGGGCGTTTTACATCGTGTCCACTCAGGTGTTCAAGCGGGTCGGCTTTGAGCTTGAGGGGCTGGCGCTGTTTTTGACGGCGATAGGCGTAATGCTGTCGGTCAGGCAGGGGCTTCACCAGACCTATGTTCAGATAATCGCCTGCGCGATAGGAATGGCAGTGTTCTGCTTTATGATAAAATTCCTGCAAAATCCCGACAGGGTCAACAAATGGCGGCTCGCGATAATGATAATCGCGGTAATACTTTTAGGCGTAAACATAGTTTTCGGCTCCGTCAGAGGAGGAGCGGCTAACTGGATAATGATAGGCGGGGTGTCTATACAGCCGTCCGAGTTTGTAAAGATAGCGTACATCTTCGTCGGGGCTTCGGCTCTCGACCAACTGCAAACAAGGAAAAACTTTATTGTATTCATCATCTTCTCCGCAATATGTATCGGGGCGCTGTTTATAATGAGCGACTTCGGCACGGCGGTAATTTTCTTCGGCACCTTCCTTATGATTTCAATAGTCCGCTCGGGAGATTATAAGACGGTGGTCGTGTCGATAGTCGGCGCGATTTTCGGCGGACTTCTTATCCTGCGCTTTAAGCCGTACATAGCTGACCGCTTTTCGGCGTGGGGCAAGGCGTTTGAAAACTCAGCCGATAAGGGCTACCAGACCGCAAGGGTGCTGACCTACGCGGCGAGCGGCGGGCTTTTCGGCTGCGGACTTGGCAACGGATACTTAAAGTATGTCGCCGCCTCGGAAAGCGACCTCGTGTTCGGGCTTGCCTGCGAGGAGCTGGGGCTTATAGTTGCGCTCACGATAGCCGGAGCGATAGGCGGACTTTTCTTCTATGCAAGGGCGATAACGACAAAAAGCCGCTCGACGTTCTACTCGATTTCGGCGTGCTGCGCCGCAGGATTGCTGATATTGCAAACGTCGCTGAATATCTTCGGCGCGACCGATATACTTCCGCTCACGGGCGTTACGCTGCCTTTTGTGAGCGTCGGCGGCTCGAGCATGATAGCCTGCTGGGGGCTTTTGGCGTTTATTAAGGCGGCGGACGAGAGGACGTATTCGATAAAAAAGAGATAATTTACATAAGCGATATAATGGAAGGACAGTGATAGTGAGTGAAACGAGTGAGAACGCGCTCGATGTTCGTGTTTGTGCTTGCGCTTTTCTTCTTCGCGGGAATAATTTTCTTCACGGCGAACATAAGCATAAACGCCGGCTCGTGGGTACAGCACAGCTATAACGGCCACCTATCCGGCAGCGGAGGACTTGAAAAGGCGGGTAAAATATTCGACAGAAACGGGGTAGTGCTCGCGCAAACGGCTGACGGCGAGAGATATTACAACGACGACTACGAAACAAGGCTCTCAACGCTCCACGTTGTCGGGGACAACAGCCTGAATATATCCACCGCGGTTCAAAGCGTTTACCGTTCGGAGCTCACCGGCTTTTCATATATATGGGGACTTGAGATGCCGGAAACGTTTCGCGGCGGCAACAATTTGACGCTTACGATAGACAGCGCCGCCTGCAAGACTGCGTATGAGGCTCTCGGCGGAATGGAGGGCGCGGTGGTCGTAATGAATTACAAGACCGGCGAGGTGCTATGCTCCGTCAGCTCAAAGAGCTATGACCCAAACGACCCGCCGGAGATAAACGAGGATAACGAGGACGAGTACGAGGGAGTTTATCTGAACAAGGTTCTCTCATCGTCCTATACGCCCGGCTCTATTTTCAAGCTCATCACCACAGAGGCGGCGCTTGAGAATATACCCGATATAGACAGCCGCACGTTTGAGTGCAGCGGCAGCGCCGTAATAGGCGGCAACGAGGTCACCTGTATGTCGAACCACGGCACGATAAATATACACGACGGCCTTGCGCAGTCGTGCAATATAGTGTTCGCACAGCTCGCGTACGAGCTTGGCAGAGATAAAATGACGGAGGCGGCGAACAAGCTCGGCGTAAATTCGAGCTTTGACGTAGGACACACTCCGACCGTAAAGGGTAATTATAACGTCAAGGACGCGGACGACAATCAGCTCGCGTGGAGCGGCATAGGGCAGTACACCGATCTCACGAACCCCATGCAGATGTGCATATTGATGAGCGCGATAGCAAACGGCGGCAACAGAGCCGAGCCGTATTATGTCGAGCGCATGGGAGGCGGCGACTTTGAAAAGCAGTACCCGTCGGCGAAAAACGGCGAGGCCATGCTCGAAAGCGATATTGCACAAAAGCTCAATGATATGATGCGCTACAACGTGACGAGCAACTACGGCGACTCAATGTTCGGCGGCTTGACCGTGTGCGCCAAGACCGGAACCGCCGAGGTTCAGGACGGCGAGAGCAACGACGCATGGATGGTCGG
>CANPZK010000059.1 GCA_947588875.1 uncultured Clostridia bacterium | reverse complement strand
CGTCGGATTCCATATTGCGGTATACCGCAACGATATCTCCCGGAGTTGTGTCCTTGGAGCTGAGTCCGTAGCGTCCCGTGAGAACCGTTACGTTTGCGAAGTCAGAGCCGTTGATGGCCGCGAGAACGTCGAGGTAAAGCGGCTCGCCTATTGAGCCCGGCTCCTTTGTTCTGTCCAAAACGGAGATTGTCTTGACAGTCTTAGGAAGCTCGGAAAGCATATAGTCGGCAACGAAAGGTCTGTAAAGTCTTACCTTTATAAGACCTACCTTGTCGCCTGCGGCGTTGAGGTAATCGACAACCTCCTCTATGCAGTCGCATACGCTGCCCATCGCCACAATTACTCTCTCCGCGTCGGGAGCGCCGTAGTAGTTGAACGGCTTGTAATTTGTGCCGCACTTTTCGTTTACCTTATTCATATAATCAACGACTACCTCGGGGATAGCGTCGTAGTACTTGTTGCAGGCCTCTCTCGCCTGGAAGAAGATGTCGTCGTTCTGCGCGGTACCTCTCATAACCGGGTGCTCAGGATTGAGGCTGCCGCGGCGGAATTTCTCAACCGCGTCCCAGTCGAGCATCTCTGCGAGATCGTCGTAATCCCATGTTTCTATCTTCTGGATTTCGTGAGAGGTGCGGAAGCCGTCGAAGAAGTGCAGGAACGGAACTCTGCCCTTGATAGCTGAAAGGTGAGCTACTGCGGCGAGATCCATAACCTCCTGCGGGCTGTTCGAACAGAGCATGGCATAGCCAGTCTGGCGGCACGCGTAAATATCGGAATGGTCGCCGAATATCGAAAGCGCGTGGCTTGCGAGCGCACGGGCGGAAACGTGGATAACGCCCGGGAGAAGCTCGCCGGCGATCTTATACATATTTGGGATCATAAGGAGAAGTCCCTGTGAAGCCGTGTAGGTAGTTGTGAGAGCGCCTGCCGCGAGTGAACCGTGAACCGCGCCTGCCGCGCCTGCCTCGGACTGCATCTCGGTCACTTGAACCTCTCTGCCGAAGATGTTTTTGCGTCCGGCCGCTGCATACTTGTCTGACTCATCCGCCATGACCGATGACGGGGTAATGGGGTAAATTGCCGCGACGTCCGTAAATGCGTAAGACACATGAGCTGCCGCGCTGTTACCATCCATTGTTTTCATTTTTCTGGACATTGGTAAAAACCTCCTTAAATAATAAACCTTGACAAAGCAAGAATTGTTGCGGACATAGTATTGGACTATAACCGTACTACGCTAATTTTATCATTTTTCATATTAAATGTAAAGTATAAACGCGCTGAAATTCGAGTGAAATTACCAAAATTTACTCCCCGCCGAGCCTTTCCCGCGCTCGATAAAAATTTTGCGGCGGGGGAGTATGGGAAAACGGTAGGCGCGGCGCAACGCTCCCCGACTCCCTGCGGCAAAATTATACAAAAGCACTTGACTGATTTTTTAAAATATAGTATAATTTTCAAGAACCGACCGCAATATATTGTGGAGGTACAAAATAATTTTTATGGGGGTTACATAATGTACAACAGCTATTATATGAGTATGGTGGGAACAATAATTTTCTTTATTGTTGCCATAATTGTCGCAATCGTCGGGGCGCTGCTCATCAACTTTCTCTTTCTCTCGCCGAAAAACGAGTATAAGTACAAGGGCTTTGTGCTGAAGCTTTATCAGTTTCTGCGCTTTAAAAAGCTATTCGCGGAGATGCTGCTGAGAATAATGTATTACGCGCTGACTATTTTTACAACTCTGTCTTCGTTCTACACGCTTTTCGCGCTGCCTTTCGGCGCGATGAATTTCATCTATTTCCTGCTGGAGATCATATTCCTCAACGTATTTTGGAGAGTTTTGTATGAGTTTTTGCTCGTCAAGCTCATTATCTGCAAGAATACGTCGGAGATAAACTACAAGCTCGGCTCAGGCGAGAATAACGGCGGCGATCAGCCCGTTGTGTTCGAGGATTTCCAGGGCTACGGAACAACAGGCGCGGGCGCTAACGGCGCTTACGGCAATGAAAACAATGGAGCAAATTACGGCGATTACAATAACGGCGGACAGCCCGCGGAGGAGAATGTGTTCTGCACAAACTGCGGCAGCATGATGAGAGCAAGCGACTCTCACTGCCCCAACTGCGGAACGCCCAACAGCTTTAATAAATAAAAACAGGAGCAACTGCTTTGCATCGCATATCGCTCTGTTGAAAAAAGTGTTTTTGCCTATACGATTAGGCTATTGGAACGCAGTCGGCGCCGCTCAGCAGCGCCGACTGCTGTTTTAATGTTATATTTTCTCATGGGGAGCGACTTCGTTTTGCCTGTTTGTGCGAGCGCCGCTTTTCGGCGATTGACAAAACGGACGGGCAATCGTACAATATGATTATACTTATTTCTTAAATCAGGAGGAGAAAGGGATATATGTCTGACGACGCAGGCGGCAGCGGCAAAAAGCAGAACGGATTTTTTTCAAGGCTCTTCAAAAACAGCTCGGGCGCGAGCATTACCGAGGACGACATTTTGATGACGGTCGAGGCGGGCTTCAACAGCGGGATAATAGACTCAAGCTCCAGAAATATGATATTCAACATATTCAGCTTTGACGATACGACGGTAGGCGAGCTTATGACGCATCGCACGGATATAACGGCGCTTGAGGATACAGACAGTCTTGAAACGGCGGTTGAGAAGCTGACGGAAACGGGGTATTCGCGGATACCGGTGTATCACGAGGACGTAGACAACATAATAGGTATTCTTTACGGCAAGGATCTTTTGAGATATGTGTGCCGCAGTGTTCCGGAGGGCTTGAAGCTCAGCGATATAGCGCGCAAGCCGATGTTCGTGCCTAAAACAATAAATTGCAGCAAGCTCTTTACAGAGATGACCGCAAAGAAGACGCAGCTCGCGATAGTGGTTGACGAGTACGGCGGCACAGAGGGGATAATCACACTCGAGGATCTTGTTGAGTCGATAGTCGGCGACATACAGGACGAATACGACAATGAGGAAAAAGAGGTTTTAAAGCTCTCGGAAAACGTGTTCACGGTTGACGGCGGAATATCAATAGACGAGCTGAACAGCCTTGCGGACGCCGAACTGCCCTGCGGCGAGAGCGAGACTGTTGCGGGACTGATGCTCGACCACCTCGGCAGTATACCGTCGGACGGCGAGCGGCCGTCGGTGGAGATAGACGGGATAAAGCTGACGGCGGTCAAGATAGAGGAGCGGAGGATCGTCAGGGTTTTGGTCGAGAAAAGATAAGGGGAATTTTATGTGATTTAATGAATTTCACATAATGAAATCGTTAAAATAATTTGTTTTATACGAGCGATAAAATCACAGAGCGAATAAATAGGTTTTAAAGGGGGCGCAAGCTCCCTTTAAAAATTAAAGCGGCAGTCGGGAGCGCTCAGCGCCCCGATTTTTCTTTTTTGCCAATATTGAAAATATATGGAAATTAGTGTAAAATATCAGTAACGCAGACAGTTTAAGTTAAAGCGCCGACTGCGGAAAAACAGCGCGGAATTAGTTATAATAATATACGGATAAAATTTTCGAGTATGAGGAATAAAATTCTTTAATAACAAAAATAAAAAATGGCCCGACTTTCGCTCGGCCGAAGGAGCAATACTATGGCAGGACACAAAATAGACAGAACTACCGAGGATATTCGCCGCGAGCTGACGGCGATATTCAGAGAGCTGAAGGACCCGAGAGTAAACGTCGCTATGCTCAGCATAGTGCGCGTTGAGGTCACAAACGATTTATCCTACTGCACGGTGTACGTCAGCTCTATGAACGGCATAAACAGCGCGAAGGAGGCGCTCAGGGGACTGAAATCCGCCGGCGGATATATTCGCCGCGAGCTTGGCAGGCGGCTCAGACTGCGCCATGTGCCGGAGTGCATATTCAAGGCGACGGATTCAATAGAATACGGGGCGGCGATTTCGAGAACGCTCAACAGCCTGAATATAAAGCACGACGATGAAGAAACGGAGGACGATGATGTCGATAACGATTGAGGACGCCGCCGCATGGCTCAGAGAAAACGACAACTATATTATTCTCACGCATAAGGCTCCGGACGGCGACACCCTCGGAAGCTCTCACGCCCTTTGCCGCGCTCTGCAAAGCATTGGAAAAAGGGCGCGTATAGTAACCGAGTGCGGACTTCCGAGGAAATTTTTGTATCTTGAGCAGACCGTTTCTGAGCAGAGCTTTGACGCGGAGCATATTATCGCGGTGGATATAGCCGACGAGAGCCTGCTGCCTAAAAACGCCGAGCAGTACAGGGGCAGGGTCGAGCTGTGCATAGACCACCACGAGTCAAACTCCTGCTACGCCGCCGCCTGCTGTATCGAGAGAAACGCCGCCGCCTGCGCCGAGGTCGTTTTTAAGATAATAACGGCGCTCGGTGCGGAGCTTGACAGACAGACCGCAAGTTGCCTGTTCACCGGGCTCACGACGGACACGGGCTGCTTTCGGTACAGCAACGTCACAGCGCAGACAATGAACACCGCCGCCCGTCTTGTAGAGCTCGGTTGTGACAGCTATAAAATAAACAAGCTCATGTTTGAAACAAATTCAAAGCAGAGGATAGCGATAGAGCAAATGGCTTTATCCACTATTGAATATCACGACGGCGGCAGGATAGCCGTCATGCTCGTTACGCTTGATATGCTCGAAAAAAGCGGCGCGGACGACAGCGAGCTTGAGGGTCTGTCCGCCGTGCCGAGGACTATCGAGGGCGTAGCCGTCGGAATTACCATACGGCAGAAGCCCGAGGGCATATTAAAAATATCCGTCCGCAGTGATGAAACGCTTTGCAGCGCAAACAGACTGTGCTCGCTGTTCGGCGGCGGCGGTCACGCCGCCGCGGGCGGCTGCGTCATAAAGGATATGACTGTGGACGAGGCAAAGGCGAGGCTTGTTGCGGCGGCAGAGGATATTTTAAACGAAAATAAACGGGGGTAATGTACCTTGAACGGAGTTCTTGTAATAGATAAGCCGGCGGACTTCACCTCCTTTGACGTTGTCGCGGTCGTGCGGGGAGTTTTCGGGACGAAAAAGGTCGGTCACGCCGGCACGCTCGACCCCATGGCGACAGGCGTTCTTCCGATACTCCTCGGAAACGCGACCAAGGCCCAGAGCCTTATGCCGGACACCAAAAAGGAGTACGAGGCGGATTTCCTGCTCGGCAGGAGCACGGATACCCTCGACATTACCGGCTCCGTGACAGAGGAGAGGACGTCTCGCGCCGAGAGGGAAGATATACTCGCCGTGCTTGATGATTTCAGGGGCGATATACTCCAGACCCCGCCGATGTATTCCGCCGTCAGCGTGGACGGCAAAAGGCTTTACGAGCTTGCGCGGCGCGGCATTGAGGTTGAGCGCGAAAAGCGGCAGGTCAATATAAGCAGGCTCGAGCTTTTGGACTTTGACGAGAAAGGACAGTCCGGAAGGCTCGCGGTTGCCTGTTCAAAGGGGACTTATATCAGGTCGCTTATAGACGATATAGGCAGGTCGCTCGGCACTCTCGCCGTGATGACCTCACTGCGGCGCACCCGCGCGTGCGGATATTCGGCAGACGAGGCTGTGCCGCTTGAACGTCTCCGCTCTTTGGCTAAGCAGGGCGATCGATCAGGGCTTTTGACTTTTGTGCGCCCGACCGAGTCGATATTCGAGCCGTACAGGAAAATATACATATCGCCCGCACAGGCTAGGCGGTTTTGCAACGGCGGTTCTCTCGACATATCGAGGACTGCGCTTGTGAGAACGGGTTACGGCGACGGCGAGATATTCCGCGTCGGAGAGAGGACGCTCGGATTTATAGGACTTGGCAGGGTGAACGGAGAAAGCGGAGAGCTTGAATTTTTGAAGCTGTTTGCGGACTAAGGGGGTACGGCGGCGCTTTGGACGGGCTTTCTGCCCCGAACCGGGACACGGGCGGCGACCCCGGAGCTGCCTGCGGCAGCTCCGGGAACGCGGCTGCGGCGCAGCCGCGTTCGGCTTGCCCGCGCAGCGGGCAAGCGGTCGCCGCCCGAATGCGGAGCGCGCGCTGTCCCGCCCGCCTATGCGCGCCGTACCCTGCGCAAACTGTTATTTTTTATGCGATTAATAGAAATTTGTTTGAATATTTTTAATTTGTTCATCTATTTGCCGCTTTGGCATTATATACTTTCCTTGTAGGGAAAATAATGCTTATAGAAAAATAATCATCATTGCGGGAGGTTTGCATCATGAGTACAGGAAAAATAATGATAGTGGACGACGACCTTAACATTTGCGAGCTGTTAAGGCTGTATATTGAAAAAGAGGGCTTCAGCGTTGTAACCGCCAACGACGGCGAGGCGGCGATAAAGAATTTTGACAAGGAAAATCCCGACCTCGTCCTGCTCGATATTATGCTCCCAAAGCTCGACGGCTGGCAGGTCTGCCGCGAAATAAGAAAAACGTCGCAGTGCCCGATAATAATGCTGACGGCAAAGGGCGAGGTCTTTGACAAGGTTTTGGGGCTGGAGCTCGGCGCGGACGATTATATGGTAAAGCCGTTCGAGGCAAAGGAGGTCATCGCGAGAATACGCGCGGTGCTGCGCCGAAGCGGAAAAACAGAGGAACCGCCCGTCAAGGAGGTGCGCTGGGACAAGCTCTCAATAAACCTGACGAATTACGAGCTGAAGGTCGACGGAGTTCAGATAGACACGCCGCCCAAGGAGATGGAGCTTTTGTATCATCTCGCGAGCAACCCAAACAGGGTGTTCACGCGCGACCAGCTTCTTGACGAGGTGTGGGGCTTTGATTATTACGGGGACTCGAGAACGGTGGACGTTCATGTGAAAAGGCTCCGTGAGAAGATAGACGGCGTTTCCGATAAATGGGAGCTTAAAACCGTTTGGGGCGTCGGATATAAATTTGAGGTAAAGGAATAGCCTTACCGTAAAAACGCTTCGCCGAAGGGTCAGTGACCTTTCGGTGAATTGTTTAATTTTACCCCTGCGGGGCTCGCCGCGCATTGTCTTAAATAAAAGATTGGCGGCGTTGTTGACAAGCTGATAAATTCAAAGGAAGAATCCCTTTATGAAGAAAGAGCAGAGGAAAAAAACTATATTCGGCAGGTATCTCGCCGTCAGCATATCAACCGTACTCGTCGGCTTTACGCTGTTGGGCGTTATGCTGACGTTCTTTGTAATGCAGTTTTCCCAAAACGACAAGCAAACGCTCCTGCGCGAAAACGCGAGCGCGGTCGCGGATATGGTGTCGGAGAATATATTTGTCGAGGGTAACAGAATATATCTTACTCCCGAGGAGGCGGACAGATGGCAGTCGGTCATAATGACGCTGTCAAAAAGCCTTGACGCAGAGATATTCATAGTGAACGTGAACGGAAAGAAAATATTGTGCTCCGAGGGCGGCGGCTGCCGCCACGAGAAGGCGGACGTGAGCGACTCGATAATGTCGGTCGCGCTGAACAGGGAATATTTTGAAAACGGGACGCTCGGCGGAATATATCCCGAAAATCACTTCACCTCCGGTATGCCGGTAATAATATCAAGCAACTCGGGCAAGGCGGTAGTCGGCGCGGTTTTCGTGTCAACTCAGTCGTCCTCAATGTTTTACATAGCCGGTGAAATAGTCCGCATATTCCTGATGGCGGCAATAGCCACGCTGGCGATAATGTTCTGTATGTCAGGGCTGTTCACATATAATATGGTGAAGCCGCTTAGACAGATGGCGGCGGCGGCGAAAAAATTCGGCGCGGGCGATTTTTCAAGCCGAGTTAAAATAACGACCAACGACGAAATAGGTCAGCTTGCCGCCGAATTTAACAATATGGCTGACTCCCTCGCCCTTTCCGAGGGCACAAGGAGGAGCTTCGTGGCGAATGTGTCGCACGAGCTGAAAACGCCGATGACGACGATAGGCGGCTTTGTGGACGGCATACTCGATGGAACGATCCCGCCAGACAGACAGAGCTATTATCTAAACATAGTGTCGGCGGAGGTGAAAAGGCTGTCGCGTCTGGTTCAGTCTATGCTTGCGCTGTCAAGGATAGACAGCGGCACAATGAAGCTCAACAAGCAGAGCTTTAATCTTACGGAGATAATAATAGAAACGCTGCTGACGTTTGAGCAGAAAATAGAACAGCGGCGCATAAATATAGAAGGGCTCGAGAGCATAAGCGAGCTTTATATAGACGGCGACAAGGATATGCTGCACCAGGTGGTGTATAACCTCATGGAAAACGCCGTCAAGTTTACGAACGAAAACGGGTATATAAAAATCTCAGCCGATAAGGAGCCGTCGCGCACGGTAGTTAGCATTGAAAACAGCGGCGAAGGAATAAACAGCGAGGAGATAAAGCATATATTTGAGCGTTTTTATAAGACCGATAAATCGAGGAGCGTCGATAAAAACGGAATGGGGCTGGGGCTTTATATCGTGAAAACGATACTGCGGCTGCACGGCGGCGACATAACCGCCGACAGCGAGCTCGGCAGAAGCTGCCGATTCACGTTCTGGATACCGGCGGACAACGCGAAGAAAACCGACAGAGAAAAATCGGGCTTAAAACAGCTTATGGGAGATAAAAAGGAAAGCAGGGGTAACAAAAATGAATGAAGAAAAGGAGAGAAACAACGCTTTCGGAGAGCAGGAGAGCGAGCTGAAAGCGGCATATGGTGAGAGTGCGGCGGCTGAAACGAACGGCGCCGAGCCTGTGGACGAGCCGAGGGAAATATTCAGCAGCTCCGAGAAATACAGAGAAATGGCAGGCGAAAGAACGGGAACCGACAGCGAGGCAGGCTCGCGCGCGGAAAATATGCCGCAGAGCGCCGAACAGCAGAATAGCGCCGGAGCGTATCAGGGCTACTCACAGTCGTATAGCGCCGGAGCGTATCAGGGCTACTCACAGTCGTATAACGCCGGAGCGTATCAGAGCTACCCACAGCAGAATAGCGCCGGGGCATATCAGAGCTACCCACAGCAAAATAGCGCCAGAGCATATCCGGGATACCCACAGCAGAATAGCGCCGGGGCATATCCGGGCTACTCACAGCAGAATAATGCCGGAACGTATCAGGGCTACTCACAGCCGTATAACGCCGGAGCGTATCAGGGCTACCCACAGCAGAATAGCGCCGGAGCGTATCAGGGCTATCCACAGCAGAATAACATCGGAGCGTATCAAATGCCGCGCTTCGACGCGAACAGCAATCCGTATTCATACTATCCGCCCTCCCCTGTAAACGGCTCATCATACGGCGCGCCGCAGAAGAAGAAGGGAAAAATGCCGGCGGGACTGATCGCCTTTTTTATAACGGCGGCAATTGCGTTCATTGTGTGCGCGGTACTGTTCGCGACCTTCGCGATTACGCATATCCCCAACGGCGTGAACGGCGGCGACTATTACGGAAATTACGAATCTCCGACGTCGGGCGGATTTTCCGTGATACCGTCCGAAACAGAGCCGGAAACGGCTGTTCCCGACGACGAGGTGACCGACACAACGAATGAAAACGGCTCGCCTATCGAGCTTGAGGATCAGCCGGAGGACATATACAAGAACGAGGGCTACACGGCAAAATATGCCTATGATAACGCAAAGGACGCGGTAGTAGGAGTAATAGGCTACAAGGAGAGCGAGAAAAAAACAATAGGCTCTCAGGGCACGGGAATGGTGATAAGCGAGGACGGCTACATCATCACGAACAGTCACGTTATAGGCGATTCAAGGCAAAAGTATAAGGTGACCGTAATGGTTGGCGGCGAGGAGTACGACGCTCAGGTAACGGGCTTTGACTCGCGAACGGACATAGCGGTTCTGAAGATAGAAAAAACAGGTCTTACGCCGGCTCGGTTTACAGATTCGTCACAGGTCAGCGTAGGTCAGGAGGTTGTCGCGCTCGGAAATCCGGGAGGAATGAAATTTTCAAATTCGCTCACTCAGGGGATAGTGTCTGCGCTCGACCGCGACGTTTCGCACGGAAGCGTGAGCTATATCCAGACCGACGCCGCAATAAATCCAGGCAATTCCGGAGGACCTCTGCTGAATATGAGCGGCCAGGTCGTAGGAATGACGACGATAAAGCTCGTCAATACGAGCTATGAGGGAATGGGCTTCGCGATACCGTCAAAGCTGATAGTCAGCGTTGCCGACAGCATAATAAAGGACGGATATGTTCCCGGCAGGGTGAAAATAGGAATCACGGGAAGTGAAATAAATCAATACTATGCCCAGAACTATGGATTGCCGATAGGTATTTATGTTGACTCGGTAGACGCGGAGGGACCGTCAGCCGACAGCGGAATAGCCGAGGGCGATATTATAACCAAGATAGACGACGTTGATATAACGAGCTTTACCGTGCTGTATTCCGAGCTTGACAAACACTCCGCCGGCGACAAGGTGACGCTGACATACAGCAGAGCCGTTGACGACGAGGGAAGCGAGTTTGAGGAGTACACGGCGGAAATAGTTCTTGAAAACGCCGATAAATAAGTTTTCTGCGCCGCCGCAAGGCGGCGCAGAGCCGTTTAATTATTTATTCGGACTGTCGAAAGAGCATATTTGCTCTATTAATGATATTTATCAGGCTCAGGTGAATTAAATGAATGTAAGGGATATTGATCCGTGTGATAAATCCTATTTTCAGAAAATTATAGAAAAGTACGGCGAGCTTGTTGTGTCCGGAGTGAGAACTACGGAACAGGTTTTAAGGCTTTGCGATGACAAATTCGGGATTACACCCTCGTCATATAATGAGCTTGCTCATATTGACCAAACACATTTCAGCTTGTTTGACGAACTTCTTAGGGACAACGGGAGGCTGAAGAATAAAGATGGCAGATATAAAATTTTTATAATAGATAAAAATGAGGCAACAAAGCCGTTTTATGATGATTACTATGAGAGGAACAGAGATTATTATACACTTCTGAAAAGGGAGTGTAGGCTCTTTCTTTTTTTAGAAGAGTCCAGCGGCGAGTTTAGCTCAAGCTCATCTTTATTCGATTCTATCATAGAGATTTTCAAAGGAATTGGCGAAGAAGAGGTTATCAACAAAACTGCGAAGTATTTTTGTTACCTCAGTCATTATTATCGTCTGGATTGCTTTTTTAACGGAATATAAAAAAAGAAGTACGGTTTTTCGTTCGACTCCATAGCCTGTTTAAAACTCGGTTAATGCCGGACCTTGGATAGCCTGAAAAGGAAAGGACTGCCGCTTTATTTGCGGCAGTCCCTCTTTTTTAGATTATGTTATGCTTGATATGAAATCAATAATTTTCCTTTATATGCTCCTGAAGCCTCTTTGCCATTTCGTCCTTGTCCTTGCGGCTAAGTCTGCGGTAATATAGAATAATTTGCTGTTCCTCCTTGGGAAGCTCATAAATCGAAATTTTGTCAAGCTGAATCTTCTTTCTGCAATTCGACAGATCGAGAGGCTCCTCCTTGATCTCGACCGTCGGGTCGTTCAGCCTCTTCATTGCGACTACCGCGCCCTCGTCAAAACAGCTTATAAGCTCCTCATACGGTATATTGAACAACTGCCTCAGAACCAGAATAGTGTTCATGCTCGGCATGGATTTACCCGTTTCGTAATAGGTGTATGTCGAGCGGTCAACATTGAGCGTGTTGGCAACCATTTGCTGAGAGTAACCACAATTTAGTCTGTATTTTTTAAGCAGGTTCGGTATAGTTTCCTTCATGCAAAAACCTCCTTTGTAATTTTTCGTAACTCGTATCGGTTTTATTATAGGACAATGGTAAACGGAAAAAACATTTTTGTGAAAAATTATCACATAACTTTTTAAAAATTAAAACTGCCGGCGGCTGCGACAATTTATGTTCTTTTCGTTTGTATAATATAATCGTTTCGCAGAGGCTTGCCGCCTCCTAAAACTCCAAATTCCGCAGTCCGCGCCGCAGAACCGTGATCACCCCCCAAAGCGCTTGAGAGCAAAGCCCTCCGGCTTTTTGCCGCAGCTCCGCAATCGCCCATGATATTTGTACTTGCCGCAAGCTCCGCCGAGCGCTCTGTCGGGGTTTGCGCGGTTTGAAATTCCCTGCCGTACCTACATTATAAATATAATTTTTTATCAATTTTTTATTGACTTCTTGGTGCGAAAGGTGTTATAATAACCGAGCAGTGTGCTGGAAT
>CANPZK010000058.1 GCA_947588875.1 uncultured Clostridia bacterium | reverse complement strand
GAGCCGAGCATTCTCATCTCCTGCTTGAGCATTCCCGCCGCGCTCGAAAATCTTGACGCTTTTAATGAATTTGAACACACAAGCTCGGCGAGAGCGTCGCTTTTGTGGGCGGGGGTTTTCTTTTTCGGCTTCATCTCAAAAAGCCTTACCCTTGTCCCTCTCTCCGCCGCCTGCCAAGCCGCCTCGCAGCCCGCAAGGCCCGCTCCGATCACGTTTATTGTCATACGATTATTCTTCCTCTATATTTTTTTGAAAGCCGCAGCCCTCTTTTGCGCAGAACAGCACGGGCTTTTTGCCCTTTTTCTTGTAGAGTATCTCGCCGCACTGCGGGCATCTCTCCTCTACCGGCTCGTTCCACGAAACGAAGTCACAGTTGGGATAATTGCTGCACCCGTAGAACACTCTGCCCTTTTTGGTCTTTCTCACTATTACATCTCCGCCGCATTTCGGACATTTTACCCCGATCTCCTGGACAAATTTTTTGATGTTTTTGCACTCGGGATAGCCAGGACAGGCTATGAATTTGCCGTAGCGGCCGACCTTTACCACCATTCTCCTGCCGCAAAATTCGCAGATATAATCGGTTTCGTCCTCTTTGAGATGGATTTTTACGCCCTCCATCTCCTCCTTTGCCTTTTTAAGCGTCTTGTCAAAGTCGCCGTAAAAGTCCTCGAGGATATTCACCCATTCCTCCTGGCCGCTTTCCACCTTGTCGAGATCCTGCTCCATCTGAGCGGTGAACTTGACGTTCACTATCTTGGGGAATCTCTCCTGCATAAGCTCCGTCATGACCTCGCCCAGCTCGGTGGGCTTAAACGCCTTGTTTTCCCTTGTGACATATTCGCGCTGCGTTATCGTGGTTATGGTGGGAGCGTAGGTCGAGGGTCTGCCTATTCCGTTTTCCTCCAGCGCCTTTATCAGCGACGCTTCGGTATAACGCGCCGGCGGCTGTGTGAAGTGCTGCGCCGGTATTATCTCCTTCAGCTTCAGGGGCATATCCTGCTCGAGCGGAGGGAGTTGCTTCTCCTTTTCCTCCTCGACGTCCTTTCCCTCGACGTAAAGCACCGTGAAGCCGTCGAAATCTACTATATAGCCGGACGCTTTAAGAAGATACTTTCCTCCCGCAATATCGGCTTGAGTCGTCTTTTGTATGCAGTCCGCCATCTGGCAGGCGGTGAATCTTTCCCATATGAGCTTATACAGCTTGAATTGGTCGGTCGTAAGGCTCGCCTTTATCTTTGACGGCTCGAGCGATGGCATTGTCGGCCTGATAGCCTCGTGTCCGTCCTGCGCGTTTGCCCTCGACTTAAAGAACCTCGGCTTTGAGGGAAGATATTTGTCCCCCCACCTGCCTCTTATATACTCCTGAACGTCGTTTATCGCGTCGTTTGAAATTCTAAGCGAGTCCGTCCTCATATAAGTTATAAGTCCGACCGCGCCGAGCTCCGGTATCTCTATGCCCTCATAAAGCTCCTGCGCCACTTTCATTGTGCGCCTTGACTGAAATCCGAGCTTTCTCGACGCCTCCTGCTGGAGCGTTGAGGTTATAAACGGCGGCGCGGGCGATTTCTTTCTTCTCCCGTGCTTTACCTTTATGACCGTGTACTCCGATTCGTTCAGCTCGGCGGCTATACCGTCCGCCTGCTCCTTGTTCTCCACCTTGATTTTATTGCCGTCCATATCGCCGTAAAGCGACGCCGTTAAAATCCTCCTGCTGCCCTTTGGAAGCAGCTTTGCGTCGATGCTCCAATATTCCTCCGGCTTGAACGCGCGTATCTCGTTTTCGCGGTCGACTATTATCTTAACCGCAACCGACTGCACTCTGCCCGCCGAAAGCCCTCTCCTTATTTTCTGCGAAAGGAACGGGCTGAGCTTATATCCGACAAGGCGGTCGAGTATCCTCCTCGCCTGCTGCGCGTCCACAAGATTTTGGTCTATCGCGCGCGGGTTGTTCATTCCGTTCTCGACTCCCGTTTTGGTTATCTCGTTGAACTCGACTCTGTTCGGCTTTGTGGTATCGAGCCCGAGCAGATAAGCAAGGTGCCACGATATAGCCTCTCCCTCGCGGTCCGGGTCGGTGGCGAGTATGACCTCGTCGCTTTTACCAGCCGCCTCCTTAAGCTCGTCAACGAGCTTCTCCTTGCCCTTGATGACGGCGTATTTCGGCTCAAAGTGCTTCTTTATATCAACGCTAAGCCGCGACTGCGGCAAATCGCGCACATGGCCCTTAGACGCGATAACATTATACCCCGTGCCGAGATATTTCTTTATCGTCTTTGCCTTGGACGGCGACTCAACTATTACCAACTTTGACATAAATCAATCCTCCTGATATTTGCGGACATATCTTCCGCCTGTCACATTTTCCGCCGCGTCAAAAATTTCAAGCTCCGTAAGAGCCGACATTACCGTCTGCGGCGATATATTCAGCTTATCTGAAATCTGGTCCACATACAGCGGAGCGTCCGAAAGCACGTCAAAAACGGCGCGCGCCTCCTCTGAGGCTTCGTCGGGACATTTCGGCTCCCGCCTTTCGGCGCGGGGCGTATCTTTAACGCGCTCCGCCCTTTTACTATCAATATATTTAACTGTTTCCCGTTTTATTGTATTATTTCGGCTGACGGAAATTTTTTTATTTTTTCCCGCGACCGGCACGTCCGAAACTTCCTCCGCGCTCGCGGTTGTTGATTCATATTCTACCGTGAGCTTATACATCTGCGAGTATTCGTCTATTATATCCTTATATGACGTGACCGTTATGGCGCCCTGCCTTAAAAGCGCGTTGGAGCCCTGAGCCTTCTCGTTTATCAGGCTGCCGGGAACGGAAAATACGTCTCTGTTCTGTTCAAGGGCAAGCCGAGCCGTTATAAGCGAGCCGCTTTTTACCCCCGCCTCGATTACAAGCACTCCGTTTGAAAGCCCCGATATTATTCTGTTGCGCTCAGGAAAGTGGTAGCTCGCAGGCGGCGAGTCCGGAGGATATTCGGATATTACCGCTCCTCTTTTTGCTATAAGGCGGCGCATCTGGGCGTTTTCCCTCAGATAGTCGTAGTTGATTCCGCAGCCAAGCACGCAGACCGTTACTCCGTCGTTTTGCAGAACTCCCCGGTGAGAGGCGCAGTCTACGCCGAGCGCGCCGCCGCTGACCACTATCGCGCCGCAGCCCGACAGATCCCTGCCGAACGTAAAGGAATTGCGTATTCCCTCCGTGGTCGCCGTTCGCGTTCCCACGACTCCTATTGTGAGGGTATTGTCAATATCCGGCATATTACCGCTGATGTACAAAACGCACGGCGGGTCGGGTATTTCATAAAGCCTACGGGGATACGCCTTGTCCTCTATTGCGAGCAGCTTATATCCGTATTCGGAGCAGCTGTCGAGTATCTTTTGAATATCGCTCATAGAAATCTCGCGCATATTTTTGAGCTGCTTGGGCGTGAAAAGTCCGCTCGCCCGCCTTAATGAATCGTTCGCCAAAAAGACGTTATACGACGAGCCGAACGACGATAGTATTGCTTTTATTTTTGGCGACGCGTAGCCGATACATTGCTGGAGCCACACCGAGTAGATAATATCGCTCACCTTGCGCACCCCCTTACCATCTCCCACATGACGAGAGACGAGGCGACCGCCGCATTGAGGGACTCGGCGTTTCCGTTCATTCTTATCGTTATCTTGTCCGAGCAGAGCTTCAGCGCCCTGTCCGTCAATCCGTTGCCCTCGTTGCCGATTAAAACGCACGAAGCTCCTGTGAAATCGACCGATACAATATCCCTGCCGTTTCGCGGCACCGCGGCGTATGTTTTTATCGCCTTATCGTTCATTTGTGAAACAGCCGAATAGAAGTCGTTCGGCTCCAAAATTCTTTGACGAAAAACTGCTCCCATACTTCCCCTTAAAACCTTGGGGCTGAAAATATCGCAGCAGTCTTTTGACAAAATCACACAGTCGATCCCGAACGCCTCGGCGCTGCGGAGTATTGTTCCCATATTCTGCGGGTCCTGTATAAATTCGAGCGCGACGGCGTTGTTAAAATCAAGACCGCCGTCAGGGCGCGCAGGCTCCGCGCATATGAGCATAACGCCCTGGGGCGACCGCGTTTCCGATATGTGCCGAAACAGCGCGTCGGTCAGAACGTAAATTTCGCCGCACCTGTCCGACGCCGACGCGAGAATGTCGGGGTACTTTCCGACGGCGCTTTCCGAAAAGAGCGCGGATAAGACCGCTACCCCGCTTTTCATGGCGTCGCCGCAGAGCCGCGCCCCCTCGCACAGAAAAGCCTTTTCTTTTCTGCGGAAGGACGCGCTTGAAGCTAAACGGGCAATATACTTGATTATTTTATTGTCACGGCTTTTTATCTCTTTCACGGCAATCACCAAAACAATCCACAACTATGCGAAAAGAGCGTTTGGGATCAAACCCAAACGCAGCTTTAGCTTTTTTATTGAGCGTTCTTTGCCTGCTCTACAAGCTTTGTAAATGCGGCCGGGTCTGCTATTGCAATCTCGGAAAGCATTTTTCTGTTGAGAGTAACGCCGGCTTTTTTAAGACCGTTCATAAATGTTGAGTAGTTTGTGTCGTTCATACGGCAAGCGGCTGAAATACGGGTGATCCAGAGTCTTCTGAAATCTCTCTTTCTCTGCTTACGTCCGATATAGGCGTAATTTCCGCTTTTCATTACTGCCTGCTTAGCCATTTTAAAGTGCTTGCTCTTAGCGCCCCAATAGCCCTTGGCGAGCTTTAAAGTCTTTTTTCTTCTTTTGCGAGTCATCATCGCACCTTTTACACGAGCCATTATATATTACCTCCGTTAAATACTTAGTTTGCAGTTATTATTTGTAAGGAATAAGCCTCTTGATCTGCGCTGTGTTCGTCTTGTCGGCAACAGTTGTCTGTCTTAAACCTCTTTTGCGCTTTGTCGTCTTTTTGTTAAGGATGTGGCTCTTGTTTGCATGAGCGCGGATAACCTTACCGTTTTTTGAAAGCTTAAAACGCTTTTTTGCACCACTGTGTGTTTTGATTTTTGGCATTTCTATTTCCTCCTTGAAATTTTACTTGACTGGCTTTGGAGCAAGGAACATTATCATACTGCGACCTTCGAGCTTTGCCGGCTTTTCAACATTCGCGACCTCTTCGCAGCAGCCTGCGAATTTCTTCATAATTTCGTTTCCGATCTCCGGATGACCCATTTCTCGTCCCCTGAAGCGAATCGAAACCTTGACCTTATTCCCCGATGCAATAAACTTCTTGGCGTGGGAGAGCTTTGTGTTAAAATCGTGGGTGTCGATATTTAAGGACAGACGAATCTCCTTGATGTCGATGACCTTTTGATTTTTCCTCGCTTCCTTTTCGCGCTTTGCCTGTTCAAAGCGGTATTTGCCGTAGTCCATGATCTTGCACACCGGCGGCTTTGCCTGCGGCGCGATCTTGACCAAATCAAGATTTTGCTCGGCTGCCATGTTGAGGGCGTTGTTGAGCGCCATAATACCAAGCTGGGTACCGTCGGAATTGATGACTCTCAATTCTTTGTCTCGAATTTCCTCGTTAATCTGAAGTTCCTGTTTGCTAATTGTAAGCACCTCCAAAAAGCATTTAAAACATAAAACAAAAGCGGACAGAATATATCCGCCCGCAGCAATACGCAAAAACATTAATAAAATGATTTTTAAGTATTGACCCATAACAGACGGAACCGTACAGGTGAAAGCATTTCTGCCTTGCTTTATTGTTCTTACAGATTATAGCAAAAGATTATGCGTGTGTCAAGAAAAATTTTTTGTATTTTTCAGCCGCTCACTCAAACGCCGTTTTTGCAGCTGCCGGCAGCTCGGCGAGGGAGTCGATTTTAAAATCGTATTGCTTCGCTGAGCCGAAACCGTAAGACGCGTACACGAACGGTATGCCCGCAAAATTAGCCGCTTCACGGTCGCCCTCGGTATCGCCCACATATATCGACTTATCAAGCTCATTGCGCTCTATTATCAGCTTGATATTTTCGCCCTTTGATTTGCCGGTTCTTCCGGCTGTTTCCACGTCGGAAAACAAATCGGAAAGCCCGTGACGCTCCAAAAAAGCCTTTGCATATCCCTCCTGACAGTTGCTGACGAGATATACGGAGCAGTCGACGTTCAGTGCTTTTAGCACATCGTAAAGTCCGTTATAGAGCTTGCCGCCGTTATTTCTCAGCGCCTTCTGCTCGCGCCTTGTGCATTCGTGCAAAATCTCAAGCCCTCTCTCGGGAGAAAGCTCCGGAAGAGCCAGTTCAGCTATTTCATCAAGGATTTTGCCCATATAACCGCTCATTTCTTCGACCGTTATGCTCTGTCTTTTAATCTCCTCGTGCTCGCTCAGCACGCTGTTCCACACCGGCACCACCGTATCTATTGTACTCCACAGAGTGCCGTCCAAATCAAAAATAACTCCTTTTTTATCCATTTTTTGCCCCCTAAACGCAAAATCACCCGCCGGTCTTAAAGACGACCGGCAGATGATTAGATTTTATCAAACGGGATGTATTTGTCTTTTTTCGTCAAGATTAGCCCTGTCTATGCCCGCCTGCGCGTCGCGGCGCTTTTTAAAGAAATCCACCGCGACATTCTGGAACATGGCGTATGACAAAACGTCCTCCTCCTGCTGTGTCCACTGCGCGCACTCCTGCTTGAGCGTTTCAAGCTCCGGCGAGAGAAGGTCGGCGGGACGGCAGGTCACGGGCTTTTCGTCGCCGATTATTTTCTTTCTGAATCCGTCGTCTATCGCAACCGGCGTTGTGCCGTATTTGCCGGCGACAAGGTCTTTAAATTCGTGCGTACACATCTTATAGCGCTCGCCTGTTATGACATTGAACACCGCCTGTGTGCCGACTATCTGCGAGGTTGGCGTAACGAGAGGCGGATAGCCCGCGTCCTTTCTTACCCTCGGCACCTCCTCGAGCACCTGAGTGAACTGATCCTCCTTGCCCGCCTGCTTTAGCTGTGAGAGCAGGTTGGACAGCATTCCGCCCGGTACCTGGTACATAAGCGCGTTGGTATCCGTCGCGAGCATCTTCGGGTCAAGAAGTCCTGATTTTATATACTTTTCTCTCAGCGTCATGAAGTATGTTCTTATCTCGTTTAAGAGCTTCAAATCGAGGCCCGTGTCGTAATCCGTGCCCTGGAGCGCGGCTACCATTGACTCCGTAGGCGCGTGAGAGGTTCCGAGCGCGAGCGGGGAAATAGCCGTGTCTATAATATCCGCGCCGGACTCCACTCCCTTTAGCAGGCACATGGAGGCAAGGCCTGATGTGTAGTGCGTATGCAAAGCTATCGGCAAATCGACCGCCTTTTTAAGTGATTTGACAAGCTCTACCGTTTTTGCCGGCGTCAAAAGCGCCGCCATATCCTTGATGCAGATTGAGTCTGCGCCCGCCTCCGCTATCTTTTTGGCGTATTTTACATAATAGTCGTTTGTGAACACCGGACCCGTTGTGTACGATATGGCGACCTGAACGTGCGCTCCCTCTTTTTTGGCCGCCTTTATTGCCGTTCTGAGATTTTTTATATCGTTGAGCGCGTCAAAAATTCTTATTATGTCTATTCCGTTTGCCACCGAGCGCTGTACGAAATACTCGAGCACGTCGTCCGCGTAGTGGCGGTAGCCGAGCATATTCTGTCCTCTGAAAAGCATCTGGAGCTTTGTGTTGGGGCAGTTCTTTTTTATCGTTCTGAGCCTTTCCCACGGATCCTCGTTCAAAAAGCGGAGGCATGAATCAAACGTCGCTCCGCCCCAGCATTCGAGAGAATGATAGCCCACCTTATCGAGCATAGGCAGTATCGGGAGCATATCCTCGGTTGACATTCTTGTGGCGATC
This sequence comes from uncultured Clostridia bacterium, assembly GCA_947588875.1. Taxonomy (GTDB): domain Bacteria; phylum Bacillota; class Clostridia; order Oscillospirales; family Acutalibacteraceae; genus UBA7067. The sequence continues at coordinate 4,351 of CANPZK010000058.1, read as the reverse complement.
AAGGACTGATGGGCGTCCCTGAGCGCGGTTTCCGTTACGAGAATTTTCTTCTTTGCCAAATTCAGTCAATCCTTTCTTTTATATCGCAGCAAAGGAGCTGTCGCAATAACTCGTTTCACCTGCGGCGCTTGAGGAGAGTGTATCGCCGGGCGGCGACCCGCAGCTTCCCGCCGCGGCGGGAAGCTGCGAAAAACGCGGCGGAAGCTCCTGCCGAAAAGAGCCGCTTCCGTCCCCCGCCGCGTTTTTCCTGCGCGGCTGCGCCGCGCAGGTCGCCGCCCGGCTCCCTGTCGCCCGTACAAAGTGACCGAGGCTTATTGCGACAGCCCCCTGCGGCAGCGACAAAACGCTTCGCCGTTCAGCTTATTGCAGTGTTACCAAAACAGTGCCTGACGACACGGTTTCTCCCTTTGAAACGCAGACGGAGGTTATAGTACCCGCCTTTGGAGCCATTATCTCGTTTTCCATCTTCATAGCCTCCAAAACGGCTATTACGTCGCCCTCGTTTACCGACTGACCGTTTGTTACATTTACCGATACGATGGTTCCCGGCATCGGAGCCTTAACGGGCTCGCCGGAGCCTGAAGCCGGCTTGGGAGCCGGAGCAGCGGGAGCTGCCGAAGCAGCCGGAGCGGCAGAGCCGCCGAGCTCCTCTACCTGTACGTCGTATGCCGTGCCGTTTACGGTAATTCTCAAATTTTTCATAGCTTTCATTCCTTTGCTTTTTATAATCAATATAATAAATATATCAAAATAATATTATCAATCGGCATCAATCAGCGTGTGCCGTGCTTCTTCGGCAGAGATGATACCCTTTTGCCCGCGAGCATATCAAGCGCCGCAAAGAGCTTTGCCCTCGTTTCCTCCGGGGCGATAACGTCCTCGACGTAGCCCCTGCCGGCGGCGGCAAACGCACTGCACTCCGTCCTCCTGAACTCCTCTACTACCGACTCCTGCTCGGCGGCGGGAACAGCCATTTTATCCGCCCAAAGTATCGTCGCTCCTGTAATCGGCGGGAGCGGAGCAATTGACGCGTCTGCCCACGCGAAGGTAATATCAGAGTTTGCCCCCGTACCGGCAACGGCGATATAGAACGGGCCGTAAGCCTCGCCGGTCACGACAGCTGCCTTAACGGTGGTAGCCTGCGCATAAGCCGCCGCAAGCTTTGAGGCGGACTTCACGCAGGTGAAGCCCTTGCTGTTTGCAAACGTGACGACTGGAATCGCGAACGCGTCGCAGAAATTCACAAATTCGGCTATTTTCTTGGTGCTTGCACAGTCAAGCTCCTCGCCGTTGGTCGAAACGATAGCGGCTGTACTGCCGCAAATTCTGGCGAAGCCCGTTTTTGCGTTTTCGCCGTATTTTTGCTTAAGCTCAAAGAATGTTCCTCCGTCGGCAACGAGCTTTATCGGGTCGCCGTCGGCGGCGGCCTCCGGCTCTGCGCTGTCGGAAATCGGAGCCACGCTCAGATTGTTCGTCGGAAGATATGTCATAAGCTCGCGGGCTTTGCTTATCGCCTCGTTTTCATCGCCCGCGATAATATCCGCGATACCCTTTTTCTCATTTTCCTCGCAGTCGCCGCCCTGTCCGTTTGTTGAAACGGAGAATTTTGCGCCCTTGCTCATAATTATAATATCTGCGTTTGAGGCGTTAAGCGCTCCCGCGCCGAAGCAGTTTCCGAGAATAACGGAAATCTGCGGCACTACGCCCGAAAGGTTGCTTATGCTGTTTAGAATATTTCCGTATCCCGCGAGCATATCCACGCCTTCGCCGAGTCTTGCTCCGTTAGAGTCATAAAGCCCGATGACGGGACAGCCTGTTTTTACGGCGAGGTCATATATCTTCTTGATTTTTGCCGCCTGCGCATTTGACATTGCGCCGCCCGCAAATTCGCTGTTTTGTGCGAACGCGTATGCCGGACAGCCGTTTACCGCTCCGTAACCCGCGACCGCCTCGGCGTAGGTATCGCTGCTCTTGGCAAAGGCGTCAATTTCCGTAAATGTTCCTTCGTCAAAGAGGGCGATGAGTCTTTTATATGCGACGGAGCTTTGGATTTCCGCCTTAGCTTGTGCCACCGCATCGTAATTGTTGAGTGAGCTCATTCAAATTCCTCCGTTTCACAATGCAATTTGGAAAAAATATACGCTTTAATTATAGAATAAACCGTCAAAAACTACAAGTGTTAATGATTCGATCCGCAATTTTCGCACTTTTTAAATAAATGTTTTATATCAAGTGACAATTTATTGTCAATTTCTTTGAAGCCGAAGCGCGATAAAAGCGGTTTCAAATTCAAATTTTCACAGCAGATGTTCAAAAGCATTCTGTTATAGCCGTAGTTTCCGGCGGCTCTGATAAGATACTCCGCGATCTCCCGCTCGTCTTGCGAGAGGTTTTCATAGTCGGAGCAATCGGTGATTGAAAGCGCCGGAATATACAAGTCATATCCGACGGGGTCGACCGCGACATACCCGAGCAGTCTGTCGTTTTCCGTCGCAGCAAGAAGCGCCGGACTCTCTCCCTTTATATCGAGCGTCGAGAGAATCTCGTCTTTTAATTTTTCGTCATTGGTTGGTTTTACGCAAAGCATGATCGTTTCTCCGCCTTTATTCGTGAATTAAATCGGTCACTATATCGTTTACAGCCATTATAGCCTCGTCAACCTTGGTTACGTCGCGCGCGCCCGCCATCGCTATATCCGGCTTGCCGCCGCCGTTGCCGCCCGCTATCTTAGCTACTTCCTTTACTATCTTGCCCGCGTTCGCTCCGTGAAGCTCGCGCGCCTCCTTGCCGCAGCAGCAGGCAAACGTCGCCTTGCCGTCCTTGATTCCGGCGAGTACCACGATGCACCTCGGCGTTTTTCCTATGGCGTTGTTGCACATAACTCTCAGCACGTCGGCGCTTACGTTATTGAACGCCGCTGAAACAACCTTTACGCCCTTAACCTTGTAGGCGTTGTCAAACAGCATTCCCATACGCATTGAGGCGATAGAGTCGTTGAGTCTTTCTATCTCCTTTGACATTTCCCTATTGTCGCTGACAAGCTGCTCGCAGCCCCTGACAATATTGGCGGGATTGTTAATTTTTGTGACCGCCGCCGTTTTATAGAGCGTGGATATGCAGCCGTTGAGCACGCCTAACACGCCGCGACCCGTCACCGCCTCGATTCTGCGCACGCCGGACGCGACGGAGCTTTCGCTCAAAATCTTGAACAGTCCGAGCTTTGAGGTGTTGTCCTCGTGCGTGCCTCCGCAGAATTCAACGGAGAAGTCGCCCGCCTTGACAACTCTTACTATATCACCGTACTTTTCGCCGAAGAGAGCCATTGCTCCGAGCTTTTTTGCCTCCTCTATCGGCATTTCACGCGTATCGACGCACTCCGCCTTGAGTATCTCCTCGTTGACAAGTCTTTCAACCTCGGAAATTTCTTCGGCAGTCATAGCCGAAAAATGCGTAAAGTCAAAGCGGATTCTCTCGTTGTTGACAAGCTGTCCCGCCTGCTCTACGTGCGTGCCGAGAACCTTGCGCAGAGCCGCCTGGAGGAGGTGCGCGCCGGTGTGGTTCCTCATTGTGTCGCGCCGCCTTTCGGCGTCAATTTCGGCAAGAACCTCGTCCCCCACGGCAAACATACCCTTTGAAACGACAACGCTGTGCGTAAATATTCCGTCGTGAGTTTTACTTACATTTTGCACCACCGATGCCGAACTACCGCTTTTTATCGCGCCGCAGTCGGCAACCTGTCCGCCGCTTTCCGCGTAAAACGGCGTTTTATCGAGGATTATCAGGGCGCGGTCGCCCTCGTATATCGCGTCGGCTCTTTGTCCGTCCTTAACGATCGCCAATACGCGTGCGTTCGCGGAAAAATCCGTGTAGCCTACAAACTCGGTCTTTTCTATACCGCTCAGATCCGTGCTGTCGCTTATCCACGCGTCTGCGCCCGCGTTTTCACGCGCCTTCTTAGAGTTCATCTTCTGTTCGTTCAAAAGCTCTCTGAATCGCTCCTCGTCTACCGTGACTCCCTTTTCCGCAAGTATCTCCTTAGTCAAATCTATCGGGAAGCCGTAGGTATCGCTGAGCTTAAACGCGCTCTCGCCGGAGAACACGTTGCTGTCCTCTCTGTCCATAAATTCGTTGAGTATCGCAAAGCCCTGCTCGACCGTCCTGTTGAAGTTTTCCTCCTCAACGCGGATAAGCTGCTCGATAAAGTCCTTCTTCTCCTCAAGGATAGGATACGCCGTCTTATTTTCCTCTATCACGGTAGAGCACACCTTATAAAGAAACGGCTTGTTCATTCCGAGCAGTCTGCCGTGGCGAGAGGCTCTTCTGAGCAGTCGGCGCAGAACATATCCCCTGC
>CANPZK010000057.1 GCA_947588875.1 uncultured Clostridia bacterium | reverse complement strand
GTATATTCAACCGGAGAGCCCTGGAATCTGCCGTCGCAGTATTCGCGGGTTATGTCGTCAACGGGGAAAATGCCGTTCTTTGCGCCTGCCTCGATAGCCATATTAGCTATGCAAAGGCGGTCGTCGATGCTTAAATGGCTTATGCCGTCGCCGGTGAATTCCATTGACTTGTAAAGAGCTCCGTCAACGCCTATCTCGCCGATGATGTGAAGAATAATATCCTTTCCGCTTACCCATGGAGCGGGCTTGCCGGTCAGCACAAATTTGATAGCGCTCGGAACCTTGAACCACGCCTTGCCGGAGATCATACCGGCTGCCATATCGGTAGAGCCGACGCCGGTCGAGAACGCGCCGAGCGCACCGTAGGTGCAGGTGTGGGAGTCGGCTCCGATAACGAGGCTGCCGGGTCCTACAAGGCCTTTTTCGGGCAGAAGCGCGTGCTCTATGCCCATCTCGCCTACGTCGAAATAGTTTTTGATACCGTACTTGCCGGCAAAGCTTCTTACCTGAAGACAGTGCTGTGCCGATTTAATATCCTTGTTCGGGGTGAAGTGATCCATTACCATAGCGATCTTGCCCGTGTCAAAAACGCTGTCCGCGCCGCAGTCCTCGAAAACATTGACCGCAACGGGGGAGGTAACGTCGTTGCCGAGCACCATATCGAGCTTAGCCTCGATAAGCTGACCCGCCTTGACCTCGTCAAGACCGGCGTGCGCGGCAAGAATTTTTTGGGACATTGTCATACCCATTTGAGAATTCCTCCTGTCAAATTATCTTTACGATATTATCTCATACGGCTTGCGCAAAGAATGTAAACTATGCTACAATTAATTCGCATATAACAAAATTCGGAGCGTGAAAATAATGGAGCAAAATACATTATATTACGGCAACAATTACGCTAATTTGCCGGACGATGTGCGCGGGGTTTTCGAGAGCCTTAATTCGCCTGTAAAATACGGAAAAAACAGGCTGATATATTTGCAGGGCGAGAGCGCCGACTGCTTTTACTATCTCAAATCGGGCAGGGCGAGAATATTTTTCTCGTCGCCCGACGGAATGGAAAAAACGCTTGCCGACGTGGAGGACGGCTGCATAATGGGAGAGGCCGCGTTTTTTGACGGAATGCCGAGGGTGTCCTCGGCGGTGACCTTGAGCGAGTGTGTGCTTATATCGGTTGACGAGAGGGCGCTAACTGAGCGCTTTAAGGCTGACCCGAGCTTCGCCATGACCCTTTTGAATCTTCAGGCGCGTTCGATAAGAATGTTGTCGTCGCAGGTGAGCAGCATAACCTTTTTGCAGGCTGATTGCCGCATAGCCCGCCTATTGATACAGTGCCGCGAGCTGACCGACGGCGGGGAATACATAGTCCGACTGACGCACGAGGAGATAGCGAGCATAATCGGCGTATCGCGCGTGACCGTGAGCAAGCTGCTCAATTCAATGCGCGGAAGCGGGATATTGAGAACCGAGTACAGGAGGATAGTAATAAATGATTTGAGCGCGCTTTTTCAGATAGCCGAGTTTGAATATTGATATCGCAAGGAGCGCGGGAGGCTTCGCAAGACATACGTATTTTGGAGATAGGAGAAGCCGCAAATCCATTTTATAAAATAAATATAATGATAAATATAATGAAAATTAAGCGCGCCCGCTTCTGAGGTTCAGAAACGGGCACACCTTTTAATTTGTTTAATTTTTAATTGATTTTTATCATCTTTTATATTATGGCTCAGACGCTGACCTTAATGAGAGATGCTATCGCGTCGTCTACCGCCTTTTGGTTATGGTAATATTTGATTATATCGCTTCTGGTTATTATCCCCATGAACACCCCTCTGTCGTCTATGACCGGAACAAAGTTTTGGTCCATAACTCTCAAAAGAAGCGTTTCTACCGACGTAGTTATCGTAACGGCGGGATTCCAGCCTTTTCTCAATATATCCTTTATGGTGTGCTTTTCCTGAGTTTTTATATTGCAGTCGTTGTTGTCAAGAATGTGCCATAGAAAGTCTCCCTCGCTCACCGTACCCACATATTCGCCGTTTTGGGCGATCACCGGTATAGCTGTATAGCCGTGATACCTCATCTTTTCAAGACCCTGCCTTATCGTGTTGTTTTCGTATATATAGGCAACGTCGCACTTTGGCTTCAACAGCATAATGATATTCATTTTAAAATTATTCCCTCCTTTCTGATTATTAATTATAGCAAATTGTGAAAATAATATAAAGACATTTCGTGAATAATTCATTAATTTTTGCATTTTGACCAAGGAATATAATTTTCAACAAATTAAAATTCTCAGGTTATTAAAAATTTTATTTCTGCGGTCCTTACTTTACATAGATTTTACAAAAGATACATCTTTCCTTTACCTGCTCTGTTTATCATAATATTAAAATATTTGCAAATACAGTCAGCAGCCGATTTATACACTCGCTTCGGCTGCGCACGGCTACATACCGAAAGGATACAGCTTATGGATTTTTTCTCTATTTTGACATTTATAGGCGGTCTCGCGCTCTTTCTCTACGGAATGCACGTCATGGGCGACGGGCTGGAGCAGACGTCTGACGGACGTCTTGAAAAAACTCTCGAAAAGATGTCAAACACCACCGTAAAGGGACTTTTGCTCGGAGCGGGTGTAACCGCCGTTATTCAGTCGTCGTCAGCCACGACCGTTATGGTCGTCGGATTCGTAAACTCCGGCATTATGAAGCTGTATCAGGCGATAGGTATTATAATGGGCGCGAATATAGGCACGACCATTACGGGCTGGATACTCAGCCTGACCGGAATACAAGGCGACAGCTTTATAATGCAGATGATACAGCCTAAAAATTTTTCGCCAATCGTCGCCATAATCGGCATAATACTTATAATGTTCTTCAAGGACGCGAAAAAGAAAAATATAGGCAGCATACTTGTGGGCTTTGCCGTTTTGATGTTCGGTATGACTTCTATGAGCTCGGCTATGGCTCCTCTTGCAAACAATCCCGATTTTGCCAACTTTCTCATAGTCTTTCAAAATCCGTTCTTCGGAATCCTTGCAGGCGCTCTGCTAACGGCTGTTATTCAGTCCTCGTCGGCGTCGGTCGGCATTTTACAGGCTCTTTCGTCTACGGGAATAATCAGCGTTTCAACCGCTATACCTATCGTTATGGGGCAGAATATCGGAACCTGCGTTACCGCATTGCTTTCGTGTATAGGAGCAAAAAAGAACGCCAAGCGCGCGGCATTCGTTCACCTCTACTTTAACATTATAGGTACTGTCGTTGTGTCCATTATCTTCTATGCTCTAAACGCTATATTCAGCTTTGATTTCATAAAAAGCATAGCCTCTCCCGCCGATATAGCCGTTATACATACCTGCTTTAACGTGATAGTCACGGTAATGCTGTTCCCGTTCTCGCGGCTGCTCGAAAAGCTCGCCTGCCTCACCATAAAGGACAAGGCGGAGGACGACGACGCGCCTTTCCTCGACCAGCGCTTCCTGAACACTCCCGGCCTTGCGACGGAGCAGTGCCGCAATATGGCGATCAAGATGGCTACTCTTTCAAAGCGAACGATTTTAGAGGCTCTGTCGCTCATTGAAAACGGCTACGACGAAAAGACCGCTCAGAAGATAAAGGATCACGAGGATTCCGTTGACAATTATGAGGATATACTCGGCACTTATCTTGTAAAGCTCAGCAGCAAAACGCTGTCCGTCGGAGACAGCAAGGAGGTTTCAAAGCTCCTGCACTGCATAGGCGACTTTGAAAGGATAAGCGACCACGCCGTAAATATTTATGACGTCGCAAAGGAGATACAGCAGAAGAAGATAACGTTCTCTCCGCAGGCGAGCGAGGAGATAAAGGTAATGACAAACGCTCTGAGGGAGATACTGGACATAGCCTTTACCGCCTTTGTCGATAACGACTACGCTCTCGCCGATAAGGTGGAGCCGCTTGAGCAGGTAATAGACAACCTGAGGGACAAGCTCAAAAAGCGCCATGTAAACCGCCTGCGCGACGGAGAGTGTACGATAGAGCTCGGCTTTATCTTCACCGATCTTTTAACGAATTACGAGCGCGTATCCGACCACTGCTCTAATATTGCCGTCTGTATGATACAGGTGAATAAGGAGAGCTTTGAAACCCACGAGTATCTGCATGAGATAAGGGGATACGAGTTTGGACAATACAGACAGGAATACGAGAGCTTCAAGCAAAAATACGCTCTGCCGGAAAACACGTCTCCGGCGCGCTCCGAGAGCGTTTCGGTTCATTGATTTTCAGAAGATCCGCGCCGCACGATGTGCGGCGTTTTTGTTTGCGGCAAACCTGTTTTTGACGCGGCTCTCGCAGAGCGCTCCGCCGAAATCCGCGCAGTCATCATTATATTATATGCCGCGCTTCCATTTTGTCGAAGTTTGAGCAGGCCGATAATTTTTCGCTTAGGCGGCGTGCGCATATCCTTTTGCTCTAAGTATATGCTGCGCCGTGCTTGTATAATGACCGAAAAAAGCGCAGGCTGCCGCGCCTCCCGTTTATGCGTTTAGCGGTGCGGCAGAGCTCGGGCGGCGACCGGCGCGGCCGCAGGCCGCGCGGAAAAACGCGGCGGGGAAGGCCCCGTTCCACGTTGAAGGACCTGTCCGCCGCCGCGTTTTTTGCAGATACCCGCCCGCGAGGGCGGGTATCTGCCGGTCGCCGCCCGAATTGTGTCGCCCGCACAAAGCGGCAAAGGCACATCAACGCGGCAGCCGGTAAATATTAACTTCAAATCGTTCCGCCCAATCTCCTCTTTATCCTTGCGCCGTCAAACGCGAGAGCGAGAAGTATAAAGGCAACGGCGCTGCCTATCGCCTGAATCGTGTCGCCGGGTATGCTCTCAAGAGCGCCCACCCATGTAGAGCCGTCGAACAAAGCCCCGAAAAATCCCGCCTGAGCCGTAGCCTTGTCGACCGAGAGCAGAACTATCCGCGTAAGGTAGTAGCCGAAAACGGTGATAAGTCCCGACGGAACAGTCATAACAGCGTTGCGCAGAGTCAGCATTTTTTCGCCCTTGCTCGTAAAGGGCAGTGAAATCAGCATTTTTATTATAAACGTAGGTATGATATAGGTAAAGTAACCGCCGGTGAGGTCGGCGAGAGCGCCGCCTATTCCTGCGCCGACCATAGCGTAGGGCGTCGGGAGGAAGCAAGCCATAAGATATATCATACTGTCCCCGAGGTGGATATAGCCGCCGCCGGGAGTAGGTATCTTTATAAAATATGTCAGCACCATGGTCATAGCGGCAAACATAGCGGTTACAGCGAGCCGTTTAAGCGAGTTGTTTGGTTTTGTCATCTTGATTACCCCTTGTAAAAACTTATTTCCGGAAACTGCTGTAATAATAGCAAAAAACTGTGCGTTATAAAATGCACAGTTTTCTCGTTTTTTATAGGTACAGTTTATATTTTAATCTGCAAACTCGGTTTCGAGGCGCGTCGTAAGCTCCTCCCACTCGTTCATCTTCTCTGTCAGCAGGTTGTTCAACTCCTCAAGATTGCCGGTAAGCTCGGTCAAAAGCTGAAAATCGGACGCGCTTTCGGGTGACGACAGCCTTTGCTGTACCCCCTCGGTTTCGGTTTCAATGCGCGATATTTCATCCTCGCACCGTTTGATCGCCGTTTGGAGCCTGCGCTTGTTGGAGGCGTATTCCTTTTTGGCTTTATAATCGAGCGCGGACGCGCTCGCCTCCTTCTTCGACTTTACCTGAACGGCAGCCTCGGCTCCCTCGTCGCTTTTTTCAAGATAATCGTCGTAATTGCCTATATACTCGCGAGTGCCGTCGGGGAGAAGCGTTACTATTCTTGTAGCGAGCCGATTTATAAAATATCTGTCGTGACTGATTATAAACATAGTTCCGCTGTAATCGAGCAGAGTTTTTTCCAGCGCCTCGCGCGAGGCTGTGTCGAGGTGATTGGTCGGCTCGTCGAGCAGAAGAAGATTCCCGCCCTTGAGCATGAGCTTTAGCAGAGCGATTCTCGCGCGCTCGCCGCCGCTCAGGCTCTTTATCTCCTTGAAAACGTCGTCGCCTTTGAATAAAAAAGAGCCGAGGCAGGTGCGCACCTGAGTCTGCGTCAGCTGAGGAAAATCGTCCCAGACCTCGTCGAGCGCCGTTTTTTCAAAGTGCAGATTTTCCTGTATCTGGTCAAAGTATCCCGTCTGAACATTTGCGCCGAAGCTGACAAGACCGGAATCCGCCGGATACTGACCGAGCATGGTCTTAAACAGCGTAGTTTTGCCGCAGCCGTTGGCGCCGAGCAGGAACACTCTTTCGCCCTTTCGTATGTGCAAATTCACGTTTTTAAAAACCCTTTTTTCTCCAAAGGACTTTGAAAGTCCCTCGCATATTAAAACATCGTTTCCCGACTCCGCCTTAGGGGTGAATCTGAAGCGTATGGTATCAAGCTCGCTTTCGGGCTTTTCGAGCCGGTTCTTTATTCTGTCCGCCTGCTTTTGCTTGCTCGCCGCCGTTATAAAATTGCGCTCGCGCCCCCATCGCTTTTGCTGTTCTATTATTCCCTCGATTCGCTTTATCTCCTTTAAATCCGCCTCGTATTTGTTTTTCTGCGCTTCGCTCGCCGCTTCCTTTTTCTTCATAAACTCGCTGTACGAGCCTTTATACGAGCTTATTTTTCCGTGCTCGAGCTCTATCGTTCTGTTGGTTACGCTGTCAAGAAAATATCTGTCATGCGAGATAACTATTACAGCTCCCGCAAAATCCTTGATAAAGCCCTCGAGCCAGCGGCACGAGGCTATATCGAGATGGTTTGTCGGCTCGTCGAGAAGAAGCAGGTTTGCCCCGCTAAGCAGGAGCTTAGCAAGGCTGAGCTTGGAAAGCTGACCTCCGCTGAGTTTTCTTATCGGCATTTCAAAATATTCGTTTCCGAAGCCGAGACCGTTCAGAGCGGCGGCGGCGCGGCTTTTATATGTCAGTCCCCCGTCGCGCTCCAGCCTTTCGCGCAGCTCCATTTGCTTAAGCGTCAGCGACTGCGCGTCTCCGCCGTTTTCTATCTCCCGCGTGACCTGTTCAAGCTCGCGCTCCAGCCTTATAAGCGGCTCAAAGACGGATAAAAGCTCGTTGTAGACGGTGCTGTGCGGATTTTTGCAGGCGTGCTGCTCCATATAGCCTATGACGCAGTCCCTGCCCCTTGCCGCGGCGCCCGCGGTAGGCTCAAGCTCCCCGCTTATTATTCTGAATATCGTAGTTTTTCCGGCTCCGTTAGCGCCTATAAAGCCTATTTTATCGCGCTCTCCCACCTCGAGAGAAACGCCGCTGAAGAGCCTTCTTTCCGAAAACTCCATTTCAAGATTTTGCAATGAAAGCAAAGCCATACCGCTTCACCTCTTTTCGGTTCGATTGAATAAGATTTTATGATATTTCCGCAGGCGGCGCAGATTGCATTGATTCTTAGGCGGTTTTATTTATGCGCGCCGCGCCGATTCCCGCGAATCGCATTGCGGGTGGTAACGGTTTCGGGCGGCGACCCGCCCGCGCCGCAGGCGCGGGCGAAAAAACGCGGCGGGGACAGGGCGCTGCCTCTGTCGAAATACTTTCCGCCGCGTTTTTTGCTCCTTTCCGCCGGAGGCGGAAAGGAGCGGTCGCCGCCCGAATAGCCTTCGCTCCGCCGCAAAGCAGAAACGCGCAGACACGGCGCGCCAAAACGACCGCAGTAACCGTCGCGCCGCCGTTGAGTCACGCGCTATCCGATTACAAAGCCTATTTTTTTCATAGCCTTGTCAAGAGTCCTCTGCGCTATCCTTCGCGCAATGTCGGCGCTCTTGTCGCAGCATTCCTTTATATACGCCTTGTCGTTTATGTATCGCTCAAAGCGCTCCTGTATCGGCCGCAAATGCTCTACTACCGCCTCGCCTACCGTGGTCTTGAAGTCGCCGTAGCCCCTGCCGTCAAATTCGCTCTCTATCTCCTCCATGGTCATGCCGGTTACGGCGGAGTAAATCCCCATGAGGTTGTTTATTCCGTCCTTGCCCTCGGCATAGCGCACCTTCGCCTCGCTGTCGGTAACGGCGCGCTTGAATTTTTTCATTATGACCTCCGGCTTGTCGAGAACGGCAACGTAGGAATTGGCGTTCTCGTCCGACTTGCTCATCTTTTTGCTCGGGTCCTGAAGCGACATAACGCGGGCGCCGACCTTGGGTATATACGGGGCGGGCACCTTAAACACGTTGCCGTAAACGCCGTTGAAGCGTTCGGCTATATTTCTTGTAAGCTCCAAATGCTGCTTCTGGTCGGCTCCGACGGGAACCATATCGGCTTGATAAAGAAGAATGTCGGCAGCCATAAGACTCGGGTATGTAAAAAGTCCGGCGTTTACGTTGTCGGCGTGCTTTGCGCTCTTGTCCTTAAATTGAGTCATTCTTGAAAGCTCGCCGAACTGAGTATAGCAGTTGAGCACCCACGCGAGCTGAGCGTGAGCCGGAACATGGCTCTGTATAAAAAAGAGGGTTTTTTCCATGTCTATCCCGCAGGCGAGCAGAAGGGCGTAAACCTCATATATGCGGGCGCGGAACTTCGCGGGATCCTGCCTTACCGTTATTGTGTGGAGGTCCGCAAGGGCGAATACGCAGTTGTATTCGTCCTGAAGGCTGACCCAGTTTTTAAGCGCGCCGAAATAGTTGCCGAGGGTCACCGTGCCGCTCGGCTGAATAGCGCTGAATATTATCTTTTTCTTTTCCTGTGCCGGTTGTTGTTCCATAAATGTTACCTCCTAAAAACGGCGATTATTTAATCATCTCTTTTGCAAGCTCGCCTATAACTTTTATTCCCTTTTTAAGTTGCTCGTCCGTCGGCGTTGAAAAGTTTATCCTGAAATTATTGCAGGGCTCGTTTTCGTCCGTCAAAAACGTGTTTCCCGGCACCACGCACACTTTGCGCTTTACCAGCTCGCGGCAAAATTCCTGCATATCTATGCCGTCGGGAAGAGTGCAGACCGTGAAAAGACCGCCCTCTATCTTATTGTAGCTCATTTGAGGCGGCAGATGTGCGTCGAGCAGATAGGACATATAGTCCGCCTTTTTGCTGTATATTCTGCGCAGCCTTTCAAGATGCTCTTCATAGTCGTACCTCGCCATAAACTCGTCTACAACTATCTGCGACCATATATTCGTGTGAACGTCCTGTCCCTGCTTGCAGACAACCATCTTCTGGAAAACGGGATTTGGAGCCACAGCGAACGCCACGCGCAGTCCGGGAGCTATCGTCTTTGAAAAGGAGCCGGCGTAAATGACTATGTTATCCGTGTCAAGGCTCTTTATAGCCGGAATATCCTCGCCGGTATAGCGCAAATCGCCGTAAGGGTTGTCTTCGATGATAAGAACCCCGTATTTTTTCGCAAGCTCATACAGCTTCTTCCTTTTTTCAAAGCTCATGGTAACGCCGGACGGGTTCTGAAAGTTGGGTATCGTGTATATCAGCTTCACGTTTTCTTCCGTTTTGAGCGCGTTTTCAAGCTCGTCCATATTCATACCGTCGCTCTCTACCGGAACTCCCCTGAGCCGACAGTTGTATGAGCGGAAGGTGTTGAGCGAGCCGATAAAGCTCGGAGCCTCGCATATAACTACGTCGTGCTCGTTTATAAGAGATTTTGACGCCAGATCCATTATCTGCTGTGCGCCGGAGGTGATGAGTATCGAGTCGTTTTCGCTGCCTATATTATATTTGCTCTTGAGGTAGGTTTTTAATCTGTTTCTCAGAGGAGTGTAGCCCTCCGTTACGCTGTACTGGAGCGCCGCGATTGGGTTTTTCTTTAAAATATCGGCGGAGATTTCCGCGATTTCCTTCGCCGGAAACGCGTCCGGGGAGGGATTGCCTGCGGAAAGGGAGATGACCTCGGGGTCGGCGGCGTACTTAAAGATTTCCCTTATTGCAGATGGCTTTAAATTGCTTACTCTGTCTGAAAAAATGTATTCCATATTGAACCGTCCTTTCAATTTTAAGATTTATTTATATAAATTGAGTTTCGCTGATTGCAAAAAGTCTTCGCTTAATATGTTACCACAATCCGCCGGAATAATCAACAATATGCTTTTGGGGGAGTGGCGGATGCGCTGTATGTCGGGGTAGGGCTGCCGCGACCGCTCGTTTTTACGCTGTGCTTGCGGATAGTCCGGTTCGGGCGGCGGCCGGCGCGGCGCCGCCGCGCCGGAAAAACGCGGCGCAGGTACTTGCCGTTTGGCTTCGCTCCATAGCGAGGGCGCGCCGCGTTTTTCTGCAAATTTCCGCCGCGGGCGGAAATTTGCCCGCCACCGCCCGTACCTTATACTCCCGCAAAACTCCCCGAGGCGTTTCCGAGCGGCAGCCCCTGCAAAATCAAACCGTGGATAAAGCCCGTCATACGCGCAGAAAAAGCGATATAATACGGCTTTCCTGCGAGAGCCTTCTAAAATAAATTAATCCGGATTATAATGCGGTTTAAATTAATATTTCAGCGTATGAGCGATTAAAAAATTGAAAAAAGGTGTTGACAAAATCAAGCGCAAGTGGTATTATAGACAAGCGTCAAGTGAGAAGCGCGAATGTGCTGGTGTAGCTCAGTTGGTAGAGCAGCTGATTTGTAATCAGCAGGTCGGGGGTTCAAGTCCGTCCACCAGCTCCAAAGGCTATTTGCAGTTTGGCAATAGCCTTTATATATGGGAGATTTCCCGAGTGGCCAAAGGGGGCAGACTGTAAATCTGTTGCAAGTTGCTTCGGTGGTTCGAATCCACCATCTCCCACCAGGAATCGGCAAGGTTTGTTAAAGCCTTGCCGATTTTTAATGCCCGCGTTTAACGGCTTCTATGCCGTCAAAGGGCTGAGCAACGGCCTTAAAATCAGATTGACCGAAAATTTGGAAAAATAAATTTGACACGGAAACTATAAGAATATACAATAACAGAGAAGATTGGAATTTCCGAAAAAACAGGAGTGAAAAAATATGGATAAAATATCAGTGCTAATACCGTGCTATAACGAGAGCCGCACGATAGCAAAGGTTATAAACGACTATAAAGCCGCGCTGCCGGAGGCTGTAATATATGTTTACGACAACAACTCAACTGACGGCACGGACAAAATAGCAAGAGAGGCCGGCGCGGTAGTGCGCTATGAGCATATGCAGGGCAAGGGCAACGTAATACGCAGAATGTTCAGAGAGATCGACTCCATGTGCTATATAATGATAGACGGCGACGACACCTACCCTGCGGAATCGGCGCGCGAGATGTGCGATCTTGTGCTTAATCACAACGCGGATATGGTCGTAGGGGACAGGCTGTCGTCGACATACTTCACGCAGAACAAAAGACCGTTTCACAATTTTGGAAACAGCATTGTGCGCAAAAGCATTAATATGCTCTTTAAGAGCGACATAAAGGATATAATGACCGGTTACAGGGCGTTCAGCTATAACTTTGTAAAGACGTTTCCGGTGCTGTCAAAGGGCTTTGAAATAGAAACGGAGATGAGCATACACGCGGTCGATAAGAATATGCAGGTCGAAAACGTGGTGATAGAGTACCGCGACCGTCCGGAAGGGAGCGTGTCAAAGCTGAACACATACTCGGACGGCTTTAAGGTCCTGCGCACGATATTCAGACTTTTCCGCACATATAAGCCGCTGGCGTTCTTCTCAATATTCGCGGCAATACTTGCGCTTATCTCGATAATATTCTTTATTCCCGTTCTTGTCGATTATATAATAACGGGCTTCGTGCCGAATTTCCCGACCCTCATAGTATGCGGCTTTACATTTATAGCGGCGATACTTTCGTTTTTCTGCGGACTTCTGCTTTCAACGATGACGCAGAAAAACAGGCAGGACTTTGAATATCATCTTATGAGCGTAAGCGATGAGTATAAGCGAAAGACAAACGGACAAACGCACTGACCGGTGCGGCTCAAGGGGTGAAAAATATGAGTAAGAGCAATGGAAAGCGAATCAAAAGCAGAGCCGTCGCGGACGGCAATATCATACTTTCGGTGTTGGGAAGTCTTTTTGCCGCGTGTATGCTGTTTATGAATATGAAACAGTATAACTTTGAGGCGCGGGACTCTGCCGGAGCATACAACTACATTTACGAGGTAATACAAAATCTTTCAAGCTCGTTGGATAACGTGTTCTTTCAAATAACCGTAATATGCGCCGTATTTATTTTTCTAAGCAGAAAAATCGCGGCGCTCGATATAAAGAGACTGCGCTTTTCGCGCCTCTTTTCCCTGTTTGTCGCCGTGATGTGGACGTTCGGCAAGGCGTTTTCAATAGATAACGATTTGAATTTGCTCGTTTGCTCCGG
>CANPZK010000056.1 GCA_947588875.1 uncultured Clostridia bacterium | reverse complement strand
GCTATTGCCTGCCCCGCCGTTAGCGGCGCCGCCTGTTCCGCCGGAGGAGGACGAAGTGCTTTGGCTTGGCTTAACATATGTGCCCATTACAGCGCCGTCCGTCAGCTCGTAAAGCCTCGCCCCGCCGCTGTAAAGTCTTTCGAGCGCAGCCATCGCGCCGAGCGCCTGTTCGCTCGCCATAGCGTCGGAGCTGCCGCCCTGCGAATGTGCAAAGCCGCCGTCGCTCTGCTTAAAGCTCATAAGCGCGTCGATAAGGCTTATGCCGTTTTTTATAAAGCGCGCGTCGCTCTGCGGGTCGATTCCAAGAGAGCACAGGGCTATAATTACCTGACTGACGCTCTCGCTGTTCACCGTTGAGAACGAGGAGTAGCCGCCGTCGCCGCGCTGCTCCGAGGAAAGGAAGTCAATGCTCTCGTTTATTATCTGAGCGACGGTCTTTGTCACGGTGCCTCGCCTGTTGTATCGCGGAGTGTATGTATATTCCGTTGTATCGCTTGAATAATAAGGGGCAAGCGCCGTAATCGCCATTGCCGTAGTGTCTGCATCGGATTTTGTCGCTGTTGACAGAATGGAAAAGCCGCCGTCCTTTAGCTGATATTTAAGTATTTCGGTTATTATATCTGTTCTGGTACAGCCGCTGCCCTCCGGCACGACGGCGGCGGCGCTGTCAAGGGTTATAAGCCCCCATATCCACGCGTTTATCCCCTGTCTGCCGAGCGGCGCGACAGCTCCTCTGTTATATACTCCGTCGGCAATCAAATCAACGCCGCCCACGTTATACGGATCGCCGCCTGCCGACTTAACCGCAAGAGCTATTTTGTGGTAATCGGTCGCACTGTCCCTTGACAGCGTTCCGAGCTGACTGTATTTGCTTTTAACATACGCGCTTATCGCGTCAAGAAAATTCTTAGGATAATCCTCAAAGCCGAGCCGTCCCATATACAGCGCGTACCACTCGTCGCCGGCATTCGCCGCGATTTTTTTGACGTACTCCTCGGTAAAGAGGCATTTGTCCGCGCTCGTCGAGTGTTTCCGCCAGTTTACTATGTCGTTTGCCGCCGCTTTGAAATCGCCCGCTGAATAAGCGGCGGCGTTTACGGCGCTCACACCGAACGCCGTAAACGCTATGACAACAGTTAAAACGATTGAAATTATCCTTTTCATTTTCTTCCTCCTGAACAAACCTGTTACATACAAAGCGCGGCGTTCCGCCGCGCTTTGTACAACGCTTTATTTACGATGCAATTATTCCCGTAATAATTTTTTGAACGGTAATTGCGTCTGCTACCGATATATTTTCATCACAGCCCGCGTCTGCGACGCACGCCTCAATATCGTTAAATTTGATTATGTTTACTATATTCTTTTGTATCAATATCGCGTCGGCGATGCTCAACGTCCCGTCAAGGTTTACGTCTCCCCTTTTTATATCCCGTCGAACAAGCTCGTTAAATGTGTTTACCGCCCCGTTTACCTCGTCCTGCGCGGCAGGTAAATTCGCGGCTGTGCGCTTCATTTTGTTTAACGCGTTAAGCTGAGGCGAATTTTCCGACGCGTTCGCCCTTGCTATCGCCCGTGTAAGCTCCGTTTTATCGGCAACGGGATAAAAATCGCTGTGGAAGCCGTAAATCGGCATTCCCATAAGATTCGCTATTCCTATCTCCGAGCCGCAATCGAGCGAAAATTGGATTCTTATAACGTCGTCGTCATGGACTTCATACTGCGACATTGCAAGCGAGAGGCTCTCCGCCGTCGGAGCGTTGACGGTATACATCCAGCCGGAGAAGTAGGTGTAGTCCGACTGTCCCAGACTTTCGGGAGTATAGTCCTCATCTATTTCTTCTCCGAAGAGCATATCCTCGCCCGTTTCTTCATCGTGACTGATCACCTTGTCGGTAATGTACGACGGAATATTTTCCGTATGAGGAAAATCTATGCTTTCAAGATAAAAGCCCGAGGACGTTGACGCCTCAAATGCGATGTTGTTGTCGTCAAGCGCTTTTGTAAAGAGCTTGTCCACAGTATCGCCCTCGTTAAATTCGACCTCGGTCGGCTCCAAAACATATCCGCAGCCGATTGTGAACGCCTCGACGGATATAACCGCCTTGTGTTTTCCGGTTTCCTGCGCCCCTGCGTTTATCGTAAGCGCAGAGCACGCAAGCGCCGCCGACATTAATGCCGCCGCGATTCTTTTGAGTTTTTTCATCTTTTAATTCCTCCGATTAAAATAAAATATAGATTTTTCGGAGAAATAAAAAGCGCCCGACAGGCGCAACAATACTGCTAAAAAAGAACAGCACCGCCATTTTCCTCCGAAATGTCAGCTTAAAGTAAGTGCGGCAGGTCTCCTGGCTCAAAATCATCCTACCGGCTCGTCTTCCCGACATATTGTCAGTGACATATTGAGCTTTCGTCATTTTTACAGTAGCGGGGACTGCTGCGGATTCTAACCGCATTCCCTTTTAATCATCCGTTTGAATGAACCGCAAATACATATTAAGTTGTTTTAAGTGTACCGCAAAGGTGTATTTATGTCAAGGAAATTTTTTCCGGCTCAAAGTCATTGTCGCCCATACAGCACACTGCCGCGCTGATGTTTTCAATGGCGAAGCTCTTAAAGCGCCACGGCTCCTTATCGTCGGAATGAAGGATTATTCGCTCTCCCGATATGTCGAACCAAAAGCTCTTCGGCGCAAGCGAAAAGCCGAGTCCCCGCGCCTTCATATAGCTCTCCTTTAAGCACCAGAGGGTATAAAACGCGTCGCTCGGGTTTTTACACGATTTTAAAAATTCCCGTTCCTTTTCGTGAAAGGCTATTCTTGCGAGAGAAAAAATATTTTTTTCCTCGTTCTTTTGAATATCAATACCGACTGCCGAATCCGAAATTGCTACGGCGCATATTCCCCCGCTGTGGGAAATTGAAACTGAACGCCCGTCCTTTAATCTCGGGCAGCCCTTTTCATCCTTATAGTACAGGCTCATATCGCCGACCAGCTCGTTTAGCAGCAGTCCCGCCGCGAGGCAGTCGAGCCTGTCCTTTTCGTTTTTCAGGCGGTTGAAGCGCTCGTACCGCTCGCGCGTCAGCAATTTTTCCGCTGCGCTCATATACCTCCTCGCGCTCTCGCTCTCCGCATAAATAAGCTTATTCATAGCATCACCGAAGAATTATTTTTTTCAGTATAATCCCGCGCGTTCGCTTTGTCAAACAGCGCGGCTCGTTTTACGGACTGCCGCCGATGTATCCCTCAGTTTGCGGAGAGGTTTGGGGCGGGGCGGCGACCGGTAAATTTCCGCCTGCGGCGGAAATTTACCGAAAAACGCGGCGCGCAACGGCTCTGCTCGCGGCAGCTCACTGCCCCCGCCGCGTTTTTCCGCGCGGCGCAGCCGCGCCGGTCGCCGCCCCGCAAGTCCTGTGCAGGCACAGCGTAAAAACGAGCCGAGCGGCAGTCCTCGCAATATGCCCGCAACAAAACACCGCGGCTGCCGCCGCGGCAAGACTGCCATACCATCAGCTCTTTTTGCTCCTGCTGTATTTCTTTCTCGTCGCCATTCCGCCCCGTATGTGCCTTTGCGCCTTGTTTATCTCAAGTATGTTTTTCACCTCTATGTAAAGTCCGGGGTCAACGCCTCTCAGCCGCTCGCTCACGTCCTTATGTACAGTGCTCTTGCTTACGCCGAATTTTTTCGCGGCGCTGCGCACGGTCGCGCCGTTTTCGATTATATATTCTCCAAGCTCGACGGCTCTTTCTTCAACTATCCCTTTCATAATAATCAGCCTCCCGGTGGATTGATTATTAATTTATATGTGAAAGGCTTTAGCCGATATGACTTTTCTTTTATTCGCAAACAGGCAAAAACAAGAGCAGTTTTTATCTAAAGGTTTAATTTTACTAAAAAAACCGAATTAAGAAATAATTAATTAGTCTTTTTGTGTTGACAAGTGTCACAATCTAATTTATAATTAATATATAAATTTATATAAAGGAGAAAATTAACTATGATGTTGACTAAGAGTGAAGTAGAAATCATGGAGGTTCTTTGGAAAGAGGGCAGACCTCTTACCAGTTCCGATATCATCAATCTGTCGGAAAACCGCACCTGGAAAAAGAGCTATGTTCATCTTCTTCTCAATTCATTGCTCAGCAAGGATATGATCGCGGTTGTCGGCTTTGTTAAAACAACAAAGAATTACGCTCGCACGTTTGACGTTAAGATTTCCAAGGAGGAGTACTCTGTAAATCAGTTCACAAATATGCGCAGCTTTAAGGAAACCGACATTCCGAAGATCGTCGCGGCATTGATTGATAAGACCGACAACGATGAAATCTTCAACGAATTGGAGGCGATGATTGAAAAAAGAAAAGAAAACGTCTCGAAAAGCAAAAATGAGAGCTGATTAATTCGGTTTAATACGTCTTGTTTTTCTTGTTAAGAAATCGGCATTAAACAATTCTACCAAGCGCGGTTTGCGCGACGAAACAACCCCATCTCGAAAGGAGAGGCTTGGCGTGCTGACAAAAAGCGAAGTTGAAATCATGGAGCTTTTGTGGCAGGAAGATAAGCCTATGACAAGTTCTCAAATTATTGAGCTTTCCGAGGATAGGACATGGAAAAAAAGCTATGTGCATCTTTTGATTAACTCACTGCTTGACAAGGATATGATTGAAGTAGTCGGCTTTGTTAAGACAACAAAAAACTATGCGAGAACATTCCGCGCAAAGGTTTCAAAAGAAGAATACTCGGTAAATCAGTTTACGAGTATGCAGAGCTTTACACCAGGCGACATTCCAAAAATTGTAAATGCCCTAATTTCTCTGACTGACGACATACAGATTTTAGACGAATTGTCAAGGATTATTGAGAAAAGAAAAAGCGAACTTAAAGCGTAACTCCTTTTCTTTTCGGATTGCAAAATAATGGTACAAAACTTTACACGACATTATTGTGTATAAACAAAGGCTCAAGGGAATAAACAGAATAAAGCTATATGTTAAAAATCATTAATATTCGAGAAATATTTTTAGCATACAGGGGGAGCTTTCGATAAACAGCAAAAAGCTCCCCTATAATTAATAAAAATATTAAATTGAAAAGATTGGTTCTGCACACGGCGTACCGCGCTTTTCCTATGCGGACAATAATTGATTCATTTTCGCTTGCAGACTCCCGATATTCTCAGGCGCCGCCATAGCCGCCATAATAAATATCGGTATATAATGATTTGATTTAGCGGAAGATATGAATAACTAAGGAGAAAGAAAAGTGGAAATTTCACTCTATTCTGTAATTATGGCAGCGTGTACCGGCGGTGCTTTGATTACTCTGCTTCATTTTGTTTATAAAATCAAAGGTTTAAACAGATATTTCGGTTTTGCAAGCGTCGTTGCGCTTTATGCCTGCACGCTTATAAGAATGATTCTTCCGATTGAATTCAGCAGTGTAAATATAGTGATAGGCGAACCTCTTCTTTATCCTCTGATAGTTAAGCTTATGAATCACCCTGTCTTTGAGCCTTATATGGAGTACCAAAAGCAAAACAGCTTTTTGTATATGCATGTCGCAATCATTATAGCTGTGGTTGTGACAGTAATCCTGCTTTTAAGGTTTATCAAAAAATTTTTCGCATTTAAAAACGGAATTTTGCTGTATTCAAACCTCGCTACAACGCGGGAGAAAAAACTGTTTAATAAGGTACGCGGCGAGCTTGGCATCAAGAAAGAAATAAGGCTTGTCGTTATTGACGAGCATATTTCGCCAATGACCTTTGGCTTGATTCGCCCCATCGTTGTAATTCCGTGTAACAATTTTGATAACACCGAACTGAAATTTGTATATAAGCATGAGCTAAATCACATTAAAAATCACGATACCCTTTTAAAGCTTTTAGTGGAAATATACTGCTGTATATTCTGGTGGAATCCGTTTGTTTATTTGCTTCGCCGCGACATATCGCAGACGCTTGAGATGAAATGCGACAGCCGCACGACGGCAAATTGCAGCGAACAGGAAAGGTTTGCTTATCTTTCGGCTATACTCAAATGCCTAAAACCAAAGTCTGATAACGAACAAACATACAACGAACCAAAAGATAACCCGCTTGCAATATCGGAATTTGCCGCGCTTTCCAAATCAAATAAAGCTAAGGAACGATTCAGCTATGTGTTAAATCCGCCGGAGAAAACGCTCACAAACGTACTTTTAAGTGTTCTGGTTTTTATTCTATGCATGGCGATAATTCTTTGCTCATACATATTCATTATCCAACCGGCAGGCGGTCAGCCTCCTTTGGAATCTTTCGGGGCAAATCTTTTAATCGACCAAAACAACTCATATCTTGTTAAACAGTCCGACGGAGGATATTCGCTATTCTTTGACGGAGAAGCAATTTGCTATATATCGGACGAGGAATACGCTGCCGGAGGATACCAGCTATATTCGGTTAAAGATGAATAAACCCGCCGCAAAGCAATCTGTCGCGTCAAGAATCCGCTTATTTTTATTCCTGAACGCATCAAGCAAATTTTATTAAAATTCTAACAGGAGGATTTATTATGAAAAAAATAACAAAATCTATAATCTCATTATCAATGTGCTCGATAATGCTGCTGACAAGCGGAATTATCGCCGGAGCGGCTGAAGCGGTGACCGAGGATACGGGCAGCGAAATTTCAACAACGGCAATAACCCCTACGGTTGACCCGCAGGCAGACGTCATCATTTGGAAATATATGGTAGCGCATGGCGGACATCTGTATAAGAGGCGCTGGAATGAGACCCAGCAGGTTTGGGTAGATCCGTTCTGGATTCTGGTCAGCTAAATAAAAGGTAATTTTTTTATCACCATTATGTGAATATTATTTACTTTATTCATGGCAAATTAATATAATAAATCTTTGTTTGTGCTTGTGACGCACGGTTATTGAATATTTTTTTGAATTTTTTCGTCAATCTATTGCAATATCTCAAACAACATCTTAAAATATATATGAAATATGTCGAGATATGTCGTGGAGGTTACAAAATGGAAATTTCACTGTATTCGATATTTATGGCCGCGCTCACAAGCACTGTTTTAATTGTATTTCTTCATTTTGTTTACAAAATCAAGGGACTTAACGGTCGCCTTGGTCTGTCGGGCGTTATCGCCCTATATGTCTGCTCGTTGTTGAGATTGCTCCTCCCGTTTGAATTCAGCAGCGTAAATATCGAAATTAAAGACGCCGCTGTTTATCCGCATATTGTTAGGTTAATAGATTATCCCGTCTTTGAGCCGTACATAAAGTATCAGCAGCAAAATTGCTTTTCCTATATGCACGTTATTTGCATCATAATAGCGATTGGTGCAATTGTAACGCTTTATAGGTTTGCAAAGAAATCTAAGACCTTTAAAAGAACCGTTTCACTCTACCCGAATCTTGCGACCAGACGCGAAAGAAAACTATTCCGCGCCGTTTGCGGCGAGCTTGGCATAGAGAAAAATATTGATCTCATCGTTATCGACGAGCGCTTCTCCCCTTTGACCTATGGCTTTAAAGCTCCGGTCGTCCTGCTGCCGTGCAATGATTTCACCGACGAGGAGCTTGAGTTTATTTTTCGACACGAGCTGACCCATATAAAAAATCGCGACTCTCTTTTAAAGCTCCTTGTAGAAATTTATTGCTGTTTATTCTGGTGGAACCCGTTCGTTTATCTTCTCAGACGCGACATATCTCAAAAGCTGGAGATAAGATGCGACCGCAGCACTACGTTTGCCTTCTCGGAAAATGAGCGGAAAAAATACCTTTACTCGATCATCAACGCCATGAAGCTGCGCCGCGAGAAAAGCGATACGGCTAATGTAGCCCTCGCTAAAAACCCGCTTGTAACGTCGAAATTTGCCGCTCGCTCGAGCGACAAAAAGGTCAAGGAGCGCTTTTCATATCTTTTGGAGCCTCCTGCAAAAAGCGGCTTTAGCACGCTCATAAATATTTTGGTATTTACCGCCTGCTTTGCAATTCTTATATCGTCATACATATTTATAATTCGTCCTTACGGCGGAGACCCGCCGCCAGAAGCTATCGGCGAAGCGGACGCTCTGATTGACGAACACAACTCTTATTTAGTAAAACAGCCTCAAGGCGGATACCTGCTAATATTCAACGACGCTCCTATTTGTTCCATAACTGAAGACGAATATAACGACGGCGGCTACGAGCCATATACGATTGTGGACGACTATGCTCCATCTAAGTAGCCGTTATGCTTAAAATCTTATAAATTTACAAAAAATATTTTACTCCCTGTAACACCGACAGGGAGTATTTTTTCTCTCAGGCTCTTGTAAGTTTTGGAAAAGAGATATAAAATAATATCTGCAACGTCATATACAAAAGAGGTAATGCTTTAATGGCACGTCACAAAGCTCTCGGCTCTCATCAGGTAAATATGCTTGAGGGGCCTTTACTTAAAAAAATATTGCTGTTCGCTCTGCCGCTTGCCGCGAGCAGTATCATACAACAGCTTTTCAACTCCGCCGATATTGCCGTCGTCGGCAGGTTCGCGAGCAGTCAGGCTCTTGCCGCTGTCGGCAGCAACGGCCCCGTTATAAATCTGCTCGTTCTGCTCTTTACCGGTCTTTCTGTCGGCGCAAACGTAATAATAGCGCAGTATATCGGTCAGGGCGAGCGGAAAAAGGTAAGCGAATCCGTACACACCGTCGTATCGCTCTCTCTTATAAGCGGAGTTTTCCTCCTGCTTTTGGGACAGATAATAGCTCCTCCCCTGCTCCGCATGATGAACACCCCAGAGGACGTTATAGACCTCGCTACGCTTTATCTGAGGATTTATTTCCTCGGTATGCCCTTTATTATGCTTTATAATTTCGGCTCAGCCATACTCAGAAGCATAGGCGACACAAGGCGGCCGCTATACTGCCTTATGGCGTCCGGCGTTGTCAACGTCGCCCTGAATCTGCTGCTTGTCGTCGTTTTCAAGATGAGCGTCGCGGGCGTAGGCATCGCGACCGTTATCGCCGATATGATAAGCGCGGGACTTGTCATGTATTTTCTTATGACCGAGCAAAACGAGGACATAAGGGTGAATTTGAAAAAGCTGAGCCTGAAAAAGGAATATCTTATCAAGGTGTTTAAGATAGGCGCTCCCGCCGGCGTTCAGGGCATGGTATTTTCCCTTTCTAACGTATGTATACAAACCTCTATCAACAGCTTTGGCTCCGACGCCGTCGCCGGCTCCGCGACCGCTCTTAACTTTGAATACATTACATATTTTATCATAAGTGCGTTTAATCAGACCGCCGTGACCTTTACGAGCCAGAACTACGGAGCCGCAAAGCTCGACCGCTGTAAGACTGTGCTCCGGCTCAGCCTTCTTTCCGGCTGTATTATCTGTGCGGTCGTCAGCACTGTTTTTATTTTGGGCAGCGGCTTTTTTGTCAGGATCTACACCACCGACGAAAACGTAATACCCTATGCCCTTACAAGAATGACTCACGTTATGCTCATTGAATTTGTGACCGGATTTTACGAGATAACCGGCGCGGCTCTTCGCGGGATAGGACACTCCCTGCTGCCTGCCGTGCTTACCATATTCGGCTCGGTTGTTTTCAGGATTGTTTGGATATACACCGTTTTTGCTTACTTCAACACCTTCGACTGGCTTATGAACGTCTACCCCGTTTCCTGGGTTATAACGGGCGTCGCGGTCACTGCGTCGTATCTTGTTATACGGCGGAAGGAGTTTGACAGAATAGAGCGTGCGCGGGCGGCGCGCTGACTCGTTTTCACTTTGTGCCGGCGGCATAGCCGTTCGGGCGGCGACGGCAGGCTTCCGCCGCTGTGCGGCGGAAGCCTGCGAAAACGCGGCGGCGGGAGAGGCTTAAAAACGAGGGTGGTCCCTGCCCCGCCGCGTTTTCCGGCGCGGCGGAGCCGCGCGGTCGCCGCCCGAACCCCCATCGCCCTCAAAAAACTATAAAAGCGCACAAGCGCCGCCTGAAGTATGCGTAAGAACCGAGCTGAGAGCGGGTGCAAATCCAAGCCATTTTATCCGTGAAATCCTTGACAACCGCATTTTTTTTTGCTATATTTATGTGTAGCTGAATTGCCAAAAGCTTATATGATAAAGGCTATGACTAAGAGAGTAGGTCGCTGTTGAAAATCACAGAGAGTCCGCGCGCGCTGAAAGCGGATATGAGTAGACCGCGATTGAAAATCACTTATGAGCCCCACGCTCGAGAGAAATTGTAGAGCGCGGCGTAATCCTGCGTTAAGGGTGCTCCACGGAATAAGCCTCTCCGTTTGAGGCTTATATCAGTATTCCAGACAGGTGGTTATGAGTTTTCAGTCTCATCCTATTACGGATGGGACTTTTATTTTTCAGGAGGTAAATTTATGTATAAAAAGGTTTCTTCTAATCTCAACTTTGTTGACAGGGAACAGCAGACAGAAAAGTTCTGGAAAGAGAATGACATCTTTGAAAAATCAATGAAGGCGCGCGAGGGCTGCAAGACCTACACTTTCTACGACGGTCCGCCGACCGCAAACGGCAAGCCGCATATCGGTCACGTCCTCACCCGCGTTATCAAGGACACCATACCGCGATTTATGACGATGAAGGGGTATATGGTTCCGAGAAAGGCAGGCTGGGATACGCACGGTCTGCCGGTCGAGCTTGAGGTTGAAAAGCTGCTCAACATAGACGGAAAGGAACAGATAGAATCATACGGTCTTGCGCCGTTCATAGATAAGTGCAAGGAAAGCGTATGGAAATACAAGGGAATGTGGGAGGAATTTTCCGACCGAGTAGGCTTTTGGGCGGACATGGACAACCCGTATGTAACCTATCATGACGACTATATCGAATCCGAGTGGTGGGCGCTGAAGCAGATATGGGAGAAAAAGCTGCTCTACAAGGGCTTTAAAATCGTTCCCTACTGCCCAAGATGCGGAACTCCGCTTTCCTCTCACGAGGTTGCTCAGGGCTACAAGGACGTTAAGGAGCGCTCCGCGGTAGTCCGCTTCAAGGTGAAGGACGAGGACGCATATATCCTCGCGTGGACAACAACGCCTTGGACGCTTCCGTCGAATGTCGCGCTCTGCGTAAATCCCAATGAAAATTATGTAAAGGTAAAAACAGCGGACGGCTACACATACTATATAGCCGAGGCGCTTGCGGAAGCGGTGCTCGGCGGAGATAAACCGTCGGCGCCGTTTGAGATTCTCGAAACATACAAGGGCAAGGAGCTTGAGTACAAGGAGTACGAGCCCTTGTTCGTCGGAGCCGAGGAGATAATAGAGCGTCAGCACAAAAAGGCATACTTTGTCACCTGCGACGGCTATGTAACGCTCACCGACGGTACGGGCGTTGTTCACATTGCGCCGGCATTCGGCGAGGACGACGCAAAGGTCGGCAGAAACTACGACCTCCCCTTTGTTCAGCTCGTTGACGGCAAGGGCAACATGACAAAGGAAACGGACTACGAGGGAGTATTCTGCAAGGACGCTGACAAGCAGATACTCATTGACTTAGACAAAAAGGGGCTGCTCTTTGACGCGCCGAAATTTGAGCACAGCTATCCGCACTGCTGGAGATGCGACACTCCGCTCATATATTATGCGCGCGAATCCTGGTTCATAAAGATGACGGCGGTCAAGGACGACCTTCTCAAAAATAACGACACGGTAAACTGGATACCCGAATCAATCGGAAAAGGTCGCTTTGGCGACTGGCTGAGCAACGTGCTCGACTGGGGCGTTTCGAGAAACAGATATTGGGGTACTCCTCTGAACATATGGGAATGCGAATGTGGTCATCAGCACTGCGTCGGCAGCCGTCAGGAGCTTTTTGAAATGAGCGGAAACGAGGCGGCAAAAACGGTCGAGCTGCATCGCCCGTATATCGACGAGATAACTCTCACCTGCCCCGAATGCGGCAAGCCGATGCACAGAGTTCCCGAGGTTCTCGACTGCTGGTTTGACTCGGGTGCTATGCCCTTTGCACAGCACCACTATCCGTTTGAAAACAAGGAGCTGTTTGAGCAGCAATTTCCGGCAGACTTCATCTCTGAGGCTGTCGATCAGACAAGGGGCTGGTTCTACACACTGCTCGCGGAATCCACACTGCTGTTCAACAAAGCGCCGTACAAAAACGTTATAGTTCTCGGTCACGTTCAGGACGAGAACGGTCAGAAGATGTCCAAGTCAAAGGGCAACGCGGTGGACCCGATGGACGCGCTGAAAAAGCACGGCGCGGACGCAATACGCTGGTACTTCTCCGCCAACAGCGCGCCGTGGCTCCCGAACAAGTTCCACGACAAGGCGGTCATAGAGGGCCAGCGTAAGGTGCTGTCAACACTTTGGAACACCTACGCCTTCTATATCCTCTACGCCGACATAGACGAATTCAATCCCAACGATTACGAGCTTGAATACGACAAGCTCTCCGTTATGGACAAGTGGCTGCTTTCAAGGCTTAATTCAACGGTCAAGAGCGTTGACGAAAATCTCTCAAATTACAGAATACCCGAAACCGCAAGGGCGATACAGACCTTTATAGACGAG
>CANPZK010000055.1 GCA_947588875.1 uncultured Clostridia bacterium | reverse complement strand
AAGACCACGAAGCTGAAGTTTATGCTCGGCATACCGCTGATATTCATAGCTCAGCTTGGAATCGCCGTGTTTATAATTCTGGTGAAGAACAATGTCTTCGGTTAAGGCGGCGACGGAGCTTGATTTCGCCGTGCCGCTCGAATGCGACGGTATGCTCCTCGGGAATTTTTTGCACAGGATCAAGGGAGTGTCGCAGAGGATAATCAGAAGCGCAAAGCGCAGAGAGCTTGGGATAACGGCTGACGGTGCGCATATGCGAACCGTAGATTTTATAAGAGCCGGGCAGAATATACGCATAC
The DNA here is from genome assembly GCA_947588875.1 of uncultured Clostridia bacterium. Classification (GTDB taxonomy): domain Bacteria; phylum Bacillota; class Clostridia; order Oscillospirales; family Acutalibacteraceae; genus UBA7067. Next base: position 12,324 of record CANPZK010000055.1, on the reverse strand, counting down.
TCCTGCCGGAGCCGAGCTGCACGGCGGAGCCTGCCGACATAGAGCTTGACATAGCCTACGAGGACGAGCATTATCTGATTTTAAACAAGGGCAGCGGGATTCCGGTTCACCCCACGTCTAATATACATATAAACGACACTCTGTTAAACGGCATAGCGAGATATATGCGCGATTGCGGAGATTTATATTCTGTCAGCATAGTGAACCGCCTCGACCGCGACACCTCGGGGCTTGTGCTGACCGCGAAAAACGCCTATGCCGCCGAGCTCGCCGCCCGAAGCGTTGAAAAGGAGTATTTGGCTGTATGCGAGGGCGAGCTTGATAACCCGGGCGTTATAGACGCCCCGATAGCCCGCGTGAGCGACAGCATAATAAAGCGCTGTGTGTCAAAGGACGGGGCAAGGGCGGTAACGCACTACACACCGTTAAAGAGATTTAACGGACTTACTCTCGTTTCAATAAGGCTCGAAACAGGCCGCACACATCAGATTAGAGTGCATTTTTCACATATAGGTCATCCCCTCGCCGGAGACGATATGTACGGCGGCGGAACCGAGCTTATAACCCGTCAGGCTCTGCACTGCTCCCGCATTTCGTTTCTCCACCCGATTTTAAATAAACGCCTCCGCTTTGAGGCTCCCTTGCCAAACGATATGTCGGAGCTTTTGGACGGCAGTCACAAAATAAATTAAAGCCTGCAAACGGCATAGAAAGGCAAATTAAGAAGAAAACTTTTTACGAGAAAGTGGAGGTGCAGGAGGAGCGAAGCTCCTCCTGCAAATAAATAAAATATTAACCCGCAGTCAGGTCGCACGACAAGCGCGGTCTGACTGCGGAAAGCAAGTGCGGGCTTAGGGCGGCAGTCACAAAAAAATAAATTAAAGCCTGCAAACGGCATAGACAGGCGAATTAAGAAGAAAACTTTTTACGAGAAAGTGGAGGTGCAGGAGGAGCGAAGCTCCTCCTGCAAATAAATAAAATATTAAGCAGCAGCCAGGTCGCGCGGCAGGCGCGGTCTGACTGCGGAAAGCAGGCACGAGCTTTTGGACGGCAGTCACAAAAAATAAATTAAAGCCTATAAACGGCATAGACAGGCGAATTAAGAAGAAAACTTTTTACGAGAAAGTGGAGCAGGAGGAGCGAAGCTCCTCCTGCAAATAAATATAAAATATTAAGCAGCAGCCAGGTCGCGCGGCAGGCGCGGTCTGACTGCGGAAAGCAGGCACGAGCTTTTGGACGGCAGTCACAAAAAATAAATTAAAGCCTGCAAACGGCATAGACAGGTAAATTAAGAATAAAACTTTTTACGAGAAAGTGGAGGTGCAGGAGGAGCGAAGCTCCTCCTGCAAATAAATAAAATATTAAGCAGCAGTCAGGTCGCGCGGCAGGCGCGGTCTGACTGCGGTTGGCGAGCGCGCTTGCAAAGCGCAAACAATTGGGGTGACCTCATAGGGGCTCGCCCATATGATGAAATTTTTCGTGGCCGCTCTTGCATATTGTAAAGCGCTGTGGTACAATATACCTGATATTTTAAGAGAGAGGGCAATTATTATGCAGGAAATCAAAATAGAACTTACCAAAACGCCAAAGGAAAAGCCTGCTGACGAAAGCAAGCTCGGCTTTGGCAAAATATTTTCGGATCATATGTTTGTGATGAACTATGACGCAGGTCAGGGCTGGCACGACCCGAGGATAATTCCTTACGGCCCGATTGAACTTATGCCGTCGGCAATGTGCCTGCATTACGGTCAAGAGGTATTCGAGGGTATGAAGGCTTACAGGACTGCCGAGGATAAAATCGTCCTTTTCAGACCCGAAAAGAATATGGCAAGGCTCAACGTTTCAAACGAAAGACTTTGCATTCCGCCTATCGACGAGGAGTTTTGCGTTGAGGCAATAAAGAAGTTGGTTGACATAGAGAGAGATTGGGTGCCGCACGCCGAGGGAGCGTCGCTCTATCTCCGCCCGTTCATATTCGCGACAGACCCGTTCATCGGAGTACATCCGGCGGATCATCTCACATATATGGTTATATGCTCGCCGTCCGGCGCGTATTATCCGGAGGGCTTGGACCCGGTAAAAATCTATGTTGAGAAAAATTATGTGCGCGCTGTAAAGGGCGGAATGGGCTTTACAAAAACCGCCGGAAACTACGCGGCGTCGCTCAAGGCTCAGGACGAGAGCGAAAAGCTCGGCTACACTCAGGTTCTTTGGCTCGACGGAGTAGAGAGAAAGTATATCGAAGAGGTCGGCACGATGAACGTATTCTTTGTTATTGGCGACGAAATCGTAACTCCGGCTCTCCAGGGCTCTATTCTTTCGGGAATAACGAGAATGTCGTCAATAGAGCTTTTGCAGTCGTGGGGCTACAAGGTGTCTGAGAGAAGGCTCTCAATCGACGAGGTAGCTCAGGCATATGACAACGGACAGCTCAGGGAGGCGTTCGGCACAGGTACAGCCGCCGTTATATCGCCGATAGGCGAGCTGAAGTGGGGCGACAAGGTAATGAAGTTCAACAACGGCGAGATAGGACCGATCTCTCAAAGGCTTTACAACGAGCTGACAGGGATTCAGTGGGGCAAGGTCGAGGACAAGTTCGGCTGGATACAGGAAGTAAAATAACGCTTATATTTTGGAGCTATGCTCGTTTAAAACAGCTTCGCCGGTGCGATTCGGCGAAGCTGTTGATTTTTACGGCTTTTGTTTTTTGTATAGCTTGCAAGACGGAGGACTTGCTGCTTTTATATTGCGTTATATAAAAAGGAGGGATTTTATCTTCCCTCCTTTTTGCTTTTTGGCTCCGCTCTACAAGCCGGAGCGATTTTTATAGCGATTCTCGCGTTTAATAGTATATTGAAGGTAAGCTGTTATCGCTCTCTTTTGCGTTTTCCTGCACAATAGCGGCTTTTTCGTTGGAATCTTTTAAAACAAATTCGTTCAGCCAATATACTAATGCTTCACTGCAAATACCAACCCCCAACTTTTTTCCGGAGATGTCTTTTTCCCAAAATTTGTGCTCATTGCATTTGTCGAATAACTACTTATCACATTTATTTTGATATTTCTTTATGTTTCTCCCAATATTATCAGGAACGCTTATTATATCCGTGTAATAATCGAATATTACGTTTATTAACATAGGCTTACACCCCACAAAAACAAATGCAGCATAGACAATCCAAAATGCTAAGTTTTTTTAGCTGCAATTCGGATTTGATTTTTATTACTTCCGCTTTGAAATATTATTTTGTTATCTCTTGTATTATGCTGTCCGTCAATTTATACTGCTCGGTATCGTCAAGCATATATGACGTCCTGATGACCATTGTCCCAACAGCCGCATATGAACCGGTTGTCAATACGGTACCGTCAAATGACGCCAAATACTCGCATCTTTCTTCAGCCTTCTCTTTGCTGTCATATATCTCAACAGCGCCGCCCGCATCGACTCCTTTATCAATTACGCTGTCGCCCGGTATTTCCGCCTTGCTCAAAGAATCAATTGAAAAATACAAGCAGCTGTAATATCCTCCTTGTTTACCGAGCAGACCGTCAGGATTTTTATCTTTTGTAACAGCCTCTATTTCTTTTATTGCCTCAACCTTTTTCAGACGGTCATATACAAAATCCTGTTTCGGGGCTATTACCTTTTTTGCGACAGCAATCGCATTTTTATTATAATTGATCATATCTTTGACCGTGCTTTCGTCATTTTCGATTTTATCCTTGTTGTTAGAGCTAAACATAACGCCCAGAGCCGAGAAAAAATCAGAATTTTGAATATCTAATGCTTCCATTTTTTCGGGCATATTTTCAATGTTTACCAAGACTCCCTTTTTTGAAATCTCATTGTATGATTTTACGGTTTCATTGTATTTTTCTACTTGAGAATTATAATTGTCCGTTGCGTTAATTATACCTATTATGTTTACTGTTGAAGCGGCGACAACAGCGGCAACGATTAAAGCGATTGCTATTATGACAAATGGCTTTTTATTCCTTTTTTGTTTTCCTTTATCAGACAATTCGTTTTCTATTTTCCTAAATACTTTTTCTACGGTATGCTGTTCAATAAGCCCTTCTTTGCTGTAACCGTTGAGATAAAGAATGTCTCCGGATAATTTAAAGGCAACAACAGCTGTGTTGCCCAACTTACTTGGGCTGATTTCCGCAACATATATCTGCTTTGATTTATCTTCATAGATGATTCTTCCGAGAATAAAAAGCTTGTCTCTGAGCTTTGTAAAAGTTATTTTATTAACGGTTATTTTTTTATTTTCAACTTTTTCGTTTCCGGAATATCCAATTTCCTTTAAAGCGTTTAAAAGCTCTTCCATTTATGTATCCTCCGTTTAGTGAATATATACAACGTCGCTAAGTGTTTCCTTTAATTGTATTCTTGACTCCTTATCGGTTGGTATGGTGATATTTCTTTGCGCTGTTTCTTCTTCAAATAATTTTCTCAGCATTTTATTTGCAAAAGCATTTCTGTCTTTAGATTCATACATATCCTTTATCGTTTCGCCGTCAAGCATTGCATGAAGTTTATCGGTAATTTTATCGCCCTCGTCTTTAGATATAATATATTCCTCCGATAATTTTTTAAACTCATCTTGGATAATCGAACACATTTTTTCAGCGTCTGATTCCGTAAAATTATCTATCAAAAGCTCTGCTCCGATAGAAAATCCGGCGGTGCCCAATAACCCGCCGACTATTCCGCCTACTACAGAGCCTGCTCCCGGAGCTATGGCGGAGCCGATTGCCGCTCCTCCTATAGTTCCGGCGGCGCCTCCGGCTATGCCGGATGCCGCGACAGTCAAATTTGCAATAAGCTGCTCAGGGGATATTCTTCCTCTGAATAAATCTATAATATCCGGCATTGTTAAAACTATTAACATAATGACTTGCGAATGGATCGCTTTAGAGAGGAATTTTGATGTTACGTTTATTATGTTTTTTCCCGTATACGGTATTTTTTGGCTTTCCAAAATACTGCGTGATAAATTTTCGCCGAGTACCTTTGTCAAGGCTTTACCGGCAGGGGCATACAGATTATTCAGTTTTGTTTTAGTGAGCTGTTTGACAAGTATATTAGTCAGAAATACAACGCCGCCTGTTTTTAAACTGTCCTTTAATGAATTTAGAAAAGCGTTGCTCAAATCTTCTCCGTTTATTGAAGCAATCGCAAAGTTTATAGCAAATGAAATACCGGTTGCGTATGCAGATGATATGATTCCGGTAGCTGCGTCATATTTCAGGGAATCAATGTTGCCCGCCTTTGTAAGATTTACGGCTTGTTTATAAGATAATTTTCCCTTTCTTATTATGTTGCCGGCTTCGTTTGGGTCTGTAATATTTTTTACCTTTCCGGCTTTGATTTTTTCTTTCATTTTGATTACAGCGTCATCATATTGATCTGACGGTACTTCTAACTGCATTGGAGCTCCGTCGCCGTCAAAATACCTGTACATTCCATCTTTGTCAAACGCGCTATTTACGCTTTCTGCCGCAGTTTGGTAATACTTATCCTGAACGAGGGTATTTTTACCGTTTCTGTTAAAAATAATTCGGTCGGGGCCGTCTTTTACATTGTTATCACCGACAACATTATTTTTTATGCCTTCCAATCTTTCATAAAAGCTGTTTGCGCGCTCAGCCGCAAAACCGTGACCTCCGTTCGGAGATGAAAATTTTCTTTCCTCATATAAATTTTTTGCAATTTTAAGGTTGCCGGATAAATATCCTCCCGCCTCTCCGATAGAGAAGCCTTTATTTTCGTCCACGCTGATTTCGGTATTGCTTTCAGACGCCGCAAAAGCGCTTGCCGAAAACGAGCAGAAAAATATGTTTATGGCTAAAATAAAAGATACTCCTTTAATAAATTTTATATTCATAAATTCCCTCCGTTCTTTAATAAAAGGCATTAAAACTATCTCATATAAACATTATACAGCAACTTAATTGATTTTTCTACAAATTTATATATTTTTTGCAAACTTTTTTATATAAAGATACCTTTCGGGCAAATGTAACAGTGATTCCGCTCCCACCCCCAATCAAAAGAACCTTTCCTAAATATCCTCTCGCGAAAAGCTCCTAAAGGGCAAGCGGCGGCTGAGCGGGCAAGGATAAGCCCGAATAGGTGCAAAATAAAAAGCATTTTTACTCATATTTGCCGCATGTTTTGACAATTTTTAAAAGTTTTTATTTGAAAATAAAATTTTTATTTATTAAACGCTTGCATTTTAACTAAAATTTGTGTAAAATGTATATTGTGAGTAGATGAGATTATCTAAACGAATTTACAGCCAATGTTCAGTTCTGTAAATTTACGATTTCGATTCAGATTGAGGGGTAATAATATGTCTAACAGATTATTTCAAGGTGTAATCCATCAAATGGGTGACGCCATCGACAGAACTATCGGCGTTGTTGACGAAACATCGGTAGTTATTGCTTGCAGCGAGCTCGGCAGAGTCGGAGAGGTTATCGAAAGCATTAATCCCGACACTCTTTCGTCGGTCGCTCCGTTTGTAATCAACGGTCACACCTTCAAGTCGTTTGGCAACAATGTTTCCCGTCCGGAATATGCGGTTTTCGTTGCGGGCAATGACGAGCTTTCTCAGAAATACGCTCAGATGCTTGCCATTTCTCTCAGCAGCATAAAGCAGTATTATGATGAGAAATATGACAGAGGCAACTTTATTAAAAATGTTATTCTCGACAATATCCTGCCCGGCGATATTTATCTCAAGGCGAGGGAGCTGCACTTCAACAATGACGTTACAAGAGTATGTATGCTCATAAAAATAACTACAAAGACGGACATATCCGTTTATGACGTGGTTCAGAACCTTTTCCCGGATAAGACGAAGGATTTCGTTATAAATATCAACGAAACCGATATTGCTCTTGTCAAAGAGATTAGAACCGGCATCGAATCGAAGGATCTGGAAAAGCTCGCCGGTTCAATAGTGGACACGCTCTCAAGCGAATTTTATACCCACTGCGTTGTCGGCATAGGCACGACGGTCACGGGTATAAAGGATCTTGCCCACTCCTTTAAGGAGGCTCAGGTAGCCCTTGAGGTCGGCAAGGTGTTCGACACCGAAAAGACGATAGTGTGCTATGACAATCTCGGCATAGCGCGCCTTATATATCAGCTCCCGACGACTCTGTGCGAGGCGTTCTTAAAGGAGGTATTCAAAAAGGGCTCTATCGAGGCGCTCGACCAGGAAACGCTCTTCACTATCCAGCGCTTCTTTGAGTACAATCTCAATGTATCTGAAACATCAAGAAAGCTTTTTGTTCACAGGAACACCCTTGTTTACAGACTTGAGAAAATAAAGAAATTAACGGGTCTTGATCTCCGCGAGTTTGAGGACGCTATCGTATTTAAGGTAGCTCTCATGGTTAAAAAGTACCTCACGGCGAATCCCGTTAAGTATTAATCAGTTCTCTACTAGTTTAATTTTTTTCATTTTTCACTTCCTTGAATTGCCATTGGCAATCGCAAAAATCAGGTGGGCTTCGGTCCGCCTGTTTTTGTTTTTAGGCATAGCGAGTGAGCGCCGCCTGCGGTCGGCGGGCGATATAAAACCCCGTTGCAGTGCGGCAGGGGACAAAACAAAAGGGCAGCTTTTCGGCTGCCCTTTTTAGGATCATGTATTAATTACTGCTGAGGAGCGCCCACCGGACATGTGTCAGCACAAGCGCCGCACTCTATGCAAGCGTCAGAGTCGATAACGTATTTGCCGTCGCCCTCTGAAATAGCGCTCACAGGACATTCGCCCTCGCAAGCGCCGCAAGAAATACAATCGTCACTAATAGTATATGCCATTGTGAATAGCACCTCCTTATCTTGTTATCTATAATTGTACCATTCTTTAAAAAAAAAGCAACTGTTTTTACGAAAAAAATAAAAATTCCCAATGAAAAAATCTGAAATATTGTGCAGATTTTCTGTATAAAAGATAGAATCGAAAAAAATTAAAAAAATCAAAAAAATTAAAAAAGTGAGATAACGCGAGGAAAAAAGAGAATAATAGAGTTAATAGCTCAAAAGAGCGGAAAAACCCGCAAAAATAGACTTTGACTATCTTTGACTATGCTCCTATAATGTAATCACAAGGTCAAAGAAAGTCAAAGGCAAAAGCAAAAGAGATCATGCCGCATCGCGGCGCGGCTCTAAAATGATTTTTTCCTTATCTTCTCGTTGACCGCGTTTTACCGACTTGCGCCGGTAAAACCGCTGCTTTGAAATTAGGTTTAATACGGGGGAGCTTCGCTCCCCCCGTAAACCCCCACTTTCTCGCTAAAGGTTTATATTGCGGCTTAAATTCTTTTCACTGGCATAAAAGCCCAATCAAGCAAAGTTCCTTTTGTAAAAAGCAACGGCTTGTGAACGGCGAAAATGAGCGAATTGCAAATAAAGCTTTATTAGAGAAGGTGGAGGTGCAGTGGGAGCAAAGCTACACCTGCAAATAAAAAATATTAAGCAGCAGTCAAGCAGCTCGTCAGTTTGACTGCGGTCGGCGGGAGCAGACTTGGGGCGCAAGACAAAAAATACGACGCCATTCATCTTCAAACGATTATAAAATAGAGGTGAGAATATGAGAATTTCAGACTTAGTCGCGAGCTATATTATTAATATGCTCGATGAAAGCGGCGGCAACGCCGAGATAAAGAGAAACGAGCTTGCGGACTCGCTTGGCTGCGTTCCAAGCCAGATAAATTATGTGCTCACATCTCGCTTTACACCCGAACAGGGATATATAGTTGAAAGCAGGCGAGGGGGCGGAGGCTTTATAAGGATAACAAGGATACACACCGATAAAAACTCCGCGCTGATGCATATAATTAATTCGATAGGCAAACAGCTCGAATACAACGACGCGCGGCTTATGATTTCAAATCTGCACGGCTCGGGAGCGATAAGCGACGAGTGCGCGTCGCTTATGACGGCGGCGGTTTCGGAGCGGAATTTCGCCGGACTTCCGAAATCGGTTCATTGCGCGGTGAGGGCGGCAATAGTAAAAAATATGCTTCTCACCCAAATTTAATTAAAGGGAGGAATTTTTATGTTATGTCAGTCATGCAAAAAAAATGAGGCAACGACCCATGTAAGAAGAATAATAAACGGGAGCATAGAGGAATACGACCTCTGCCCGGAGTGCGCGAAAAAGCTCGGTTACACGAATATCTTTTCAAACTTCCAGAACGAATGGAACAGTTTGCTCGGCAGCTTTTTCGGCGGCGGACTTCCGTCGCGCAGCGGAGCAACGCGCTGCAAGGGCTGCGGCTCGTCGTTCGCGGAGATAGCAAAAAAGGGTATGGTAGGCTGTCCCGAGTGCTACGACACGTTTTACGAGGAGCTTTTGCCGTCGATAAAGAAAATACACGGCAACACGCGCCACAACGGGAAGTTCCCGTCAAGCTCCGGCAAGCAGCTCGCTATTGTAAACGAGCTTGAAGCGATGCAGGAGCAGCTCAACGAGGCGATAGCCAGACAGGAGTTTGAAAAGGCGGCGGAGCTTCGCGACAGGATAAACGAGCTTAAAGGAGGTAAGGAAAATGGCTGAAAAGTGGTATGAAAAGAGCGGGGAGCAGGGCGGAGCCGTAGTAAGCTCAAGAATACGCCTTGCGAGGAATCTCAGAAAATATCCCTTTCCAAACAAAGCGAGCCTTGAACAAAAGCGCGAGATAGCGCAGAGCGTAAAGCGGGCTATCGAGGAGAGCAACAGCGTTTTGTCAAATAAGCTCTCGTTTATCTCCATGGAGGAGCTTAATCAGACGCAGGCGGTGTCGCTCGTTGAAAAGCACCTGATAAGCCCCGAATTTGCCGCCGACAGAGCGGGCAGATACCTTATGCTGTCGGACGACGAGTCGATAAGCATAATGATAAACGAGGAGGATCACATCAGGATACAGGTCATCGACAGCGGCTTATCGCTTGACGGGGCGTACGACACGGCTAACAACATCGACACGCTTCTTGACGAGGCTCTCGGCTTCGCGTTCAACGACAAGCTCGGATACCTCACCCAGTGTCCTACCAATCTCGGAACGGGAATGAGAGCGTCGCTTATGCTCCATATTCCGGCGATAGAGAGGAGCCGCTCGGTAAGGCGCATAGCCGGCAATCTTACAAAGCTTGGAATGGAGCTTAGAGGTACGTTCGGAGAGGGCAGCGACGCAAAGGGAGCGCTGTATCAGCTTTCAAACCGCATAACTCTCGGACTGTCGGAGCATACCGCCATTGAGAACCTCAAAAATATAGCGTCGCAAATCATCGAGCAGGAGAGAAAAAGCCTTGAGGAGCTTGCCAAGGGAGCGGAGCTTCAGGACGCTGTGTACCGCAGTCTTGCTGTTTTAAAGAGCGCGAGGCTCATGTCGAACGACGAGGCGATGAAGCTGCTTTCAAACGTGAGGATAGGTATGACGACCGGCCTCATAGAGCGCAAAGATTTCGCGGCGCTCAACCGAATGAACGAGCAGGTACAGCCCGCAACTCTTATGACTGCGAATAAGAGAGATATGCAGCCTCAGGAGAGGGATATTGAAAGGGCGAGGCTGCTAAGGGAAGAATTTAAGGACTATTAAAATTATACAGGCTCATAAAATCAGATTATTAAAACCGAAAGCATAAAGGGAGGTATGCCTTATGTATAATTTCAGGGGATTTACGCAAAAAGCAAACGAAACGCTCAACCTTGCCATAGAAAGGGCGGAGGAGCTTGGACACACCTACATCGGGACGGAGCATATCCTGCTCGGACTTCTCGGCACGGAAAACAGCGTGGCAAGCACAGCTCTGGAATCCGCCGGAATAAAGGCGGAGGACGTTGAGGCGCAGATAAAAACTCAGATCGGCTCCGGCTCCAAGACCGTGCTCAGCCCGTCCGACTTTACCCCGAGGACAAAGAGGGTAGTTCAGGGGGCTATCGCCGTCGCGGCGAGATATGACCACAACTACGTCGGCAGCGAGCACATTCTTATAGCCCTGCTCTCCGAGGAGGACAGCTACGCCGTACACTTCATATACGGCTGCGGAGCAAGGCCGAACGATATCTTCCGCAGTATTTCCGAGCAGCTCAATTCCTCGTCCGACGGCTCGGAGCAGTCGCAGGGATATTCGGGCTTTGAGAGCAAGGCTCGCGGCGGCTCGGGCAAGCACGGCACAAAGACTCTCGAAAAATTCGGAGAGGATTTAACCGAAAAGGCTAAAAAGGGCGGGATAGACCCCGTTATAGGCAGAGAGGACGAGATAGCTCGCGTTATACAGATATTGTCAAGGCGGACAAAGAACAACCCCTGCCTTATCGGCGAGCCGGGAGTCGGCAAAACTGCGGTGGCGGAGGGTCTTGCCCTTAGAATAGCCAACGGCGACGTGCCCGACCTTTTGAAGGACAAGAGAGTGTTCGCGCTCGACCTCACCGGAATGGTGGCAGGCTCAAAGTACAGAGGCGACTTTGAGGAGAGAATAAAGGCGGCTATGGACGAGGTTAAAAACGACGGCAATATAATCCTCTTTATAGACGAGCTGCACACGATAATCGGAGCGGGCAGCGCCGAGGGCAGCGCGGACGCGGCGAATATATTGAAGCCCGCCCTCGCAAGGGGAGATCTTCAGGTCATCGGCGCGACGACAATAAACGAATACAGAAAGCACATAGAAAAGGACGCGGCTCTTGAACGCCGCTTCCAGCCGGTGACAGTGGGCGAGCCAACGCCCGAGGAGACCGTGCTGATACTGAAAGGACTGCGCGACAGATACGAGGCTCACCACAAGGTATCCATTCCGGACGAGGCGATAAACGCCGCCGTGGAGCTGTCGTCAAGATATATAACGGACCGCTATCTGCCCGATAAGGCGATCGACCTTATAGACGAGGCGGCGTCAAAGGTTCGGCTCAGGGCGCACACTCAGCCCAACAACCTGAAGGAGATAGAGGATAAAATAAACAGGCTCGAGCAGGAGAAGTCTGCCGCGATTAACGGTCAGGACTTTGAGCGCGCCGCAAAGCTGCGCGACGAGCAGAACGAGGCGAAGCAGGAGCTTGAAAAGAAGAAGGAGCAGTGGAAGCAGAACACCGACAATTCTTCCGGCACCGTCTGCGAGGAGGACATAGCGAATATCGTTTCCCAGTGGACCGGCATACCCGTTTCAAAGCTCACCGAGGAGGAAAGCCAAAAGCTCTTGAATATGGAGGAGATACTCCACAAGAGGGTCGTAGGGCAAAACGAGGCTGTCGACAGCGTTGCAAGAGCGATACGCAGGGGCAGGGTAGGGCTTAAGGACCCGAAAAGGCCGCAGGGCTC
>CANPZK010000054.1 GCA_947588875.1 uncultured Clostridia bacterium | reverse complement strand
GCACGGGAAAACGCGGCTCCCGGGGAGTTTGGGCGGAGGCGGGCGACTGCCCCGCCGCGTTTTCGGGCAAATTTTCGCCGAAGGCGAAAATTTGCGGGTCGCCGCCCGAGCCAAAACTCCCGCTCAAACCTACTGCGGCGCATTCACGCGGCAGCCCCGACTCGAAAAAAAATCAACGCGGAACGACCTCTCACCTCAGCGCGCATATAGACAATTATATACAAAATCCTCTTTATTCTTGCACTTAATACATAATTTTGATACAATAAACATAATCGGGGCATGAGCTTATGACATTAAGCCGCCCAAACAAAAAACTGAGTAGGTGATTTAACTATGAAAAAGCTGCTGCTTGGCAACGAGGCTGTTGCAAGAGGGCTGTTCGAGGCGGGAGTCAGAGTGGCTTCAAGCTACCCCGGCACGCCGAGTACGGAAATAACGGAAAACGCGGCGAAGTACGACGAGATACGCTGCGAATGGGCTCCGAACGAAAAGGTTGCCGCAGAGGTCGCCGCCGGAGCGTGCTTTGCCGGCGCAAGGAGCTTCTGCGGAATGAAGCACGTCGGTCTTAATGTTGCGGCGGACCCGTTTTTCACAATGAGCTACATAGGAGTAAACGGAGGAATGATGCTCGCGGTAGCCGACGACCCGGGAATGCACTCCTCTCAAAACGAGCAGGACTCAAGAAACTACGCAAAGGCGGCAAAGGTGCCTATGCTGGAGCCTGCCGACTCGGCGGAATGTAAGGAATTTACAAAACTCGCGTATGAGCTAAGCGAAAAATACGACACGCCGGTCGTATTGAGGCTCACGACGAGAATAGCTCACTCGCGAAGTCTTGTTGAAACAGGCGAACGCGATGAGCTTCCGCTGAAGGAATACAAAAAAAATCCGCAGAAGAACGTAATGCTGCCGGCGTTTGCAAAGGGCAGACACGTCTTTGTCGAACAGCGCACGCAGAAGCTCATTGAGCTTGCGGAGAGCGCAGACTTCAACCGCGTTGAGATAAACGATACCTCGATAGGCGTTATTGCCGCGGGCGACTGCTATCAGTATGCAAAGGAGGCGCTCGGAGATCGGGCATCGTATCTGAAGCTCGGAATGGTATATCCCCTGCCGGAAAAGCTCATAAAGAACTTCGCCTCCAAGGTTGACCGCTTATATGTAATAGAGGAGCTTGACGATTTCATTGAAATGCACTGCCGCAGTATAGGCTTGTCGCCGATAGGCAAGGAGCTTTTCCCGCGATGCGGCGAATTTTCACAGAAAACAGTCCGCGAGCTTGTGCTCGGCGAGAGTATCGACTGCGTTTCACTCGACAGCGATATTCCCGTGCGCCCTCCCGTTATGTGCTGCGGCTGCCCGCACAGGGGACTTTTCTACGCGCTGAAAAAGCTGAACGTATATGTGAGCGGCGACATAGGCTGCTACACCCTTGGCGCGTCCGCTCCGCTCGCAATGATGGACACCTGCGTATGTATGGGCGCTTCGGTTTCGGCTCTGCACGGATATAACCTTGCGCGCGGTGCGGAGAGCGAGAAAAAATCGGTGGCCGTCATTGGCGACTCCACATTTATGCACTCGGGCGTTACCGGTCTTATAGACGTCGCATATAACGCCACAGATTCCGTCGTAATCATTCTCGACAACTCCATAACCGGAATGACGGGACACCAGCAGAACCCGACCACGGGATACACGATAAAGGGCGATCCGGCGTCGGCGGTTGATCTTGAGAGCCTTTGCCGCGCCGTCGGCATTGACAACGTAGCCGTATGCGACCCCTATAACCTTGATGAAACTATTTCCGTAATAAGGGAACAGCTCAAAAAGGACGGTCCGTCCGTCGTTATTTCAAGGCGTCCGTGCGCTCTTTTAAAATACGTCAAGCACAATCCTCCGTTTAAGGTTGACGGCGGCAGATGTATAGGCTGCAAGCTGTGTATGTCGATCGGCTGCCCCGCTATAAGCATAAAGGACGACAAAGCCGAGATAGACGCTACTCAGTGCGTAGGCTGCGGAGTCTGCAAGGGGCTTTGCAAAAAGGGCGCTATTTGTGAATAAGAGTGAAAGGACTGAACATAATGAGCAATGTTAAATCGGTTTTAATAGTCGGAGTCGGCGGTCAGGGCACTCTGCTCGCAAGCAGGCTCCTCGGCAATGCGCTTTTAAGCAAAAATTACGACGTTAAGGTATCCGAGGTTCACGGAATGAGCCAGCGCGGCGGCTCCGTCGTCACCTATGTAAAATACGGCGACAGCGTATCCTCGCCTATAATCGAGCAGGGCGAGGCGGATCTGATACTCTCGTTCGAGGCTCTTGAAGCCGCAAGATACCTGCCGTTTCTCAAAAAAGGCGGAAAAATAATAGTGAACACCCAACAGATCGACCCCATGCCCGTTGTGACCGGAAGCGCGGAATATCCTGACGATATTCTCGGGAAAATAAAAGAGCTTGGCGTTGCCGTGATCTCAGCCGACGCGCTGAGCCTTGCCGAAGCAGCCGGCAGCTCAAAGGCTGTAAATGTCGTACTGATGGGAATGCTCGCAAAGCAGACGGATATTGAAAAGCAGGTTTGGCTCGACACTGTTAAGGAGACCGTTCCGCCGAAATTTTTGGATTTGAATATCAAGGCGTTCGAGCTTGGCTATGCGCAGTGACTTTTTTCCTTGCCTATGCGGCAAGGCCTATCGCCGCGCTTCGCGCTTTTTGATATATGATATATAAAATAAAATAAATTAAATTTTAAATTAATTAAATTAAAAAACTCTTTTGGAGCGCATTTAGTTTGCGGGCTGTCGCGTTTTCCCGTTTTTTCTTTGTGCCAAAGACAGACCTTCGGGCGGCGACCGGCGCGGCGCAGCCGCGCGGAAAAACGCGGCGATCAATCCCGCCTGCGAAGCCCACCCTCTGCCCCGCCGCGTTTTTCGGCAAATTTCCGCCGGCGGCGGAAATTTGCCGGTCGCCGCCCGTACCCGCGCTCCTGCTCTGTCTAACCGAGAATATAAACGCGACAGCCTACGACTGCGCCTTACTCGGTCGCAGCTAAAAAATCGCATATCTGTCTTAGGAGGAAAAAATGGAAATTATACTTTTCGCCGTTATCACGGTCTTTATCTATACAGCAGGCGATTTGATACTGATAAACATTCCGCGTGTAAAACCCAACCTGTTCCTTCAAGCCGACGCCCGCGCCGTAATCAAGCGCAGCGCAATCGTCGGCATCGTCAATATTGCCGCAGTGATACTCTGCCGGCTTTTCGTGTCAAATTTTACAATAGTCAAAACAGGCATTTCATTGATTGCCGTTTTGATAGCCGCAATATTCTGCTTTTTGTCATTTGTTGCGGCAAGGTATTTAAGCGCCGAGAAAGCAAGAGGCGCGCTCAAACGCCTTGCGCTGCTCGTTATAATACCGTTTCTTCTTGAAATATTTTTGTTCAACGCAAAAAGCATAAATCCGGACAGGCAGCAGCTTACGCCGAACCTGTCCTCGTTTACTACAACAACGCCCTCCGCAGTGCAAATAAACGGAAGCGCCATTACATTTTCAGCCGCGGGCAGCGCGGATATATCTTTAGAGCGCTCCGATATAAGCGCCGTAAAAATCAATTTTTCCGGAAGCGGTATCTTCAAATGCAGGGGCGAAATGACAGATGAAAACTCAGCCGCAGAGCCGCGCGCCATAGGAGAAAAACAGGCGTCTGCGGATTACGGCTGTACGCTCGTGTTCTCCCCGTATAAAACGCTCCACTCATTCCGAATATCTCTGCCGGACGTCAAAAGCCCAATCTCAATAACGGGCGTTGAGTTCTTCTCGGCGGCACCGTTTGAATTTTCTCTGCTGCGCTTTTTAATCATCTCGGCCGCGGCGGTCATTATATACCTTATATACAAGCTAAAGCTGTACAAGGTAATTTACGACCGCAAGAAATGGACTCACAAGGCTGTTATATTTGCCGCGCTCGCTCTCTGCCTTTCGTCGGTATTCGCGTTTATGATACCGAACGACCGCGCAATATACTACAAGGACGCGCCGATATCCGAAAGCGACCAATATATTCAAACCTTCGACGCCATATACAACGGCAGAGCTAACCTCGATATACCGGTTTCAAGCTCTCTCGCCGCTATGGAGAATCCGTATGACAGTCTGCTGAGATCTCAAAATAACGTGTCGTTCTCGTGGGACAGGGCTTACTACAACGGCAAGTATTACTCTTATTTCGGCGTTGTTCCCGTTCTTGTTTTTTACTTCCCCTATTATTTTATAACGGACAAGCTGCCGACCCTGAGCATGGCGTCGACGTTCTTTTCGTTTCTCTCGATAATTTTCCTTTTCGGAACGGTTATGACCGCCGTTAAAAAATTCATTAAAAAACCGAATATGCTACTCCTCGTCTTGGGACTTATTACAGCCGTCGCCGCGAGCGGAATTTATTATTCTCTCGATTTCCCGAGCGTCTACTTCAACGCCGTTATCTCGTCCTTGAGCTTTCTGCTCCTATGCCTATGGACCGGACTCGCCGCATATAAGCAGGAATCGACGAAAAAGCAGCTTGTTTTGCTGCTTGTCAGCGGACTAAGCTTTATACTCTGCGTTGGCTGCCGCCCTACAATGGCTCTGAACGCTCTGATACTCGCTCCCGTATTTATTTATTTTCTCATACGCAGGGACTACTCGCTGTCGCGGAAAATATCCTGCGCCTGCTCGTTTTTGCTCCCTGTAATTATCGGAGCCGCCGCTTTGATGTGGTACAACTATATCCGCTTCGACTCCTTCTTTGAGTTTGGAAGCTCATATCAACTGACAGTCAGCAATATGCAGGCAAACACGGTAAGCCTCAGAGAACTGCCGTCCGCGCTTATACAGTATTTTCTCCAGCCGCCCGAATTTTCTTCCGCTTTTCCGCATATTTCATTGAACGCGGTCGCTCTTTCAAATTACGGGCATTATGTATATTGCGACGTGCCTTTAAGCCTTATAAACTTCCCGAGCATTATACTCGCCCTCGCGTTATTGCCCCTTGTTTTGAAAAATCACCGCAGAAGCGCAAAAAGGCTTGGGGCTGAGAGCAATATAAAATTTTACACCTATCTGCTCATCGCCGCGCTCAGCGTTATCATAATCTGGCTTGATTTCTGCATGGCGGGGGCGGCGATAAGGTATCTGCTCGATATTCTTCCTACTCTTTCGATTCTGTCGATACTCGTCTTTTTAGAGTGCAATCAAAACTTCGCCTCTACTCCGTCGTTACAGCACAAGGGCACTCTTTTATTCTCCGTATCTATGGTTGCGAGCTTCGCTATGGTGTTCCTGCATCTACTCACCCTCACAGGGCAGGCGCTGTTTGCTAAGTTCCCCGACATTCTTTTTGAAGCTCAACGGCTTATGGAATTTTGGTGCTGATAAAACGCCCCGAATTGGAATTACTTCTCATTCGGGGCGTTTTTTCAGCCGCGCCGGCTTGCGCGGCTGTTCCTTAAAAGGAGAGTTTTCCTGCGGTTTTTCGGCTGCCGCTCTTGTCTGTCCGTCGGCTGAGCAGGGTATGGGGTTCGGGCGGCGACCGGCGCGGCTGCGCCGCGCGGAAAAACGCGGCGGGGGCAGGCGCTGCGCCCGCCCGCACAATCTTTCCGCCGCGTTTTTTGCCGCTTTCCGCCGCAGGCGGAAAGCGGCGGTCGCCGCCCGAACCGTCCCTCCCCCGCAAAGCAAAAACGGGACAAGCGGCAGCCCGCCTCGCAGCTAATCCAAGCTCTCCTCGTCCTCCTCAAACAAATACTCGTTCAGCTCGTCAAAATCGAGGAATTCAGCCAAAGTCATATTAAACGCTATCGCAATCTTGTGCAGGGTCTTTGCCCTCGGATTTTTCGTCATACCTCTCATTATATTGTCGAGGGTGGACTGTCTGACGCCGCTCATAGCCGACAATCTGTTAACGCTTATTCCCCGCTTTTTGCAAAGCGAGCGAATACGGTTTACATATATTTCAGAGTACTCCATACTCACTTTCCCCCATCATCATTATTACCCGTTTACGGGTCAAGAATATGATAATATGGGAAATTAGAATCATTACCCGAATACGGGTTGACAACTGTCCTTTTATGCGTTAAAATGATATTAAATATATTAGATTATTTTATTTTTATATTAAGGAGCATATTATGAGCACTTGTACTTTCTTTGGCGTTTCAATCAGTTCCGAGAAAATATTATCCAAGCTGCGCTCGTCTATATATATGCTGATCTCGCAAAAGGACGTTGACTTATTTTATGTAACGGCGAATAATTCGTTTGATCAAAGCGTAATAAAAATCTTAGACGATATGCTGAAGCTGTTCCCTCATATAACATATCGCATAGTGCTCGCGAAAAACAAAAGTATAAAGAAAAAATATGCGGCTTTGTCCGCCCGGAACCGGCTGCTGATACTTCAGGATATTAACGGCAGACTGCCCTTTTCCGGAAGGAAAACGGACAAGTGGCTGGTTGAACATTCGGAGCACATCATATTCTGTCTTACAGGCTCTCTCGACAGGGTATCAAGGGCGGGGCGGCTGTCGGTAAAGCGGGGAAAGCAAACGCTCAACGTGTCGGACGCATTCCAAAAAATCTGCTCAAAGCCGCAGTACTTCATAACTAAATAAATCCCTTTTCCATAAAAAGCAGGACCTCGGAGAAATTTCCAAGGTCCTGCTTTTTGTTTTCCTAAGCCTACTGTTGCGGCGCATTTTTTAGCGCGGCAGTCTACCTATGTTAAATCGTAAAAGTCATTTATTGCTTCGACTGTATATACTCGTCGATCGCCTTTGCCGCCTGCTTTCCGGCTCCCATGGCGAGAATTACGGTAGCCGCGCCGGTCACGGCGTCGCCTCCGGCGTAAACGCCCTCTCTTGTTGTAAGGCCGTCGTCGCCGTTTGTGATTATGCAGCCGTGTCTGTTCGTGTCAAGGCCCGGTGTGGTCTGGCGAATCAGCGGATTCGGGCTTGTGCCTATGCTCATTATCATAGTGTCTATCTCTATTTCAAACTCGCTGCCCTCTTTTACAACGGGGCGGCGTCTGCCGCTCTCGTCCGGCTCTCCAAGCTCCATCTCAACGCATCTTATTCCGCGCACCATTCCGTTTTCGTCGCCGAGCACCTCAACGGGGTTTGTCAGGGTCTTAAAGATTATGCCCTCCTCCTGCGCGTGCTCGACCTCCTCGGCTCTTGCGGGAAGCTCCTCCATACCGCGGCGATATACGATATATACGTTCTCCGCTCCAAGGCGCATCGCGCTCCTTGCCGCGTCCATCGCAACGTTGCCGCCGCCGACAACGGCGACGTTCTTCGACTTCTTTATCGGAGTTTTGCTGTTATCCTTATACGCCTTCATAAGATTTACTCTTGTGAGATACTCGTTTGCCGAATAAACGCCCTTTAAGCTCTCTCCGGGTATGCCCATAAAGCGCGGAAGTCCGGCTCCGCTCGCTATATAAACAGCGTCATAGCCCATTTCAAAAAGCTCGTCTATGGTGAGTATCTTGCCTATTACCATATTCGTTTCTATTTTAACGCCTATCGCCTTTAAGTTGTCTATTTCCTGCTGAACGATGGCCTTCGGCAGACGGAACTCGGGTATGCCGTAAACGAGAACTCCGCCGGCAAGGTGGAGCGCCTCGTAAACCGTAACTCCATATCCCGCCTTTGCAAGGTCGCCCGCGGCGGTAAGTCCGCTCGGACCTGCTCCGATTATCGCGACCTTGTGTCCGTTCTGCTCCGGCATACGCGGCTTTTCGTCGGAATGCTCCCTGTGCCAGTCGGCGACAAAGCGCTCAAGCCTGCCTATGCCCACGCTCTCGCCCTTTATTCCTCTTACGCACTTTCCCTCGCACTGGGTCTCCTGCGGACATACTCTGCCGCAGACCGCGGGCAGAGCGCTCGACGCGGAGAGTATTTCAAACGCGCCGTCCATATCCTCCTCGGCGACCTTTGCTATGAAAGCCGGAATATCTATTCCCACCGGACAGCCGCTCTGACACGGCTTTTTCGGGCAGTTAAGGCATCTTTTAGCCTCGTTTACCGCCATTTCATATGTATATCCGATCGCGACCTCGCTGAAGTTTTTATTTCTCACGTTCGGCTCCTGAGACGGCATCGGACATTTTTTCGGATCCATATTTCTCTGTACCGCCATATCACATAACCTCCTTTTTCAAAAGGCTGCAGCCCTCTTCGCGGGCGTGCTGTTCAAATTCTTTATACATGGTTCCCCTTTGCATAGCCTCGTCAAAATCAACAAGGTGACCGTCAAAGTCGGGACCGTCAACGCAGGCGAATTTTGTCTGACCCCCCACGGTTATACGACAGCCGCCGCACATTCCCGTTCCGTCTATCATTATAGGATTCATCGAAACTACCGTCTTTATATCGTATTCCTTTGTGAGCTTGCACACGAATTTCATCATAACGAGCGGCCCTATTGCGATGACCTCGTCGTAGCTGTTGCCCTCTTTTATGAGCTTCTCAAGCGCGGTCGTGACAAGTCCCTTTTCGCCGTAGCTTCCGTCGTCTGTCATCATGCACACCTTATCGCTCACGGCATTAAATTCCTTTTCGAGTATCACAAGGTCTTTATTTCTGAAGCCCACAACGCTGTGTACCTCACAGCCGTTTTCGTGGAGCTTTTTCGCAACCGGATAAGCTATGGCACAGCCAACGCCTCCGCCTATCACCGCAACCTTTTTCAAGCCCTCAGTTTCGCTCGGTCTGCCGAGTGGTCCCACCAAATCGTGGATACAGTCGCCCTCGCCGAGCGTGTTAAGCTCCATTGTTCCATATCCCACTATCTGGAATATTATCGTTATAGTGCCGGCTTCTCTGTCATAATCCGCAACGGTGAGCGGAATCCTCTCGGAATCCTCCTTCGCTCTGAAAATGATGAACTGCCCCGGCTCCGCTTTTTTTGCAATAAGCGGCGCGTCCACTACCATTTTTGTGACGGTCGGGTTAAGCTCCTCCTTTTTTATTATCTTAAACATAATTTATGCCCCTTTCCTTTTTTAATATCACACTATCCTTTTAGTATCACATTATATTATCTTTAACGCCTACGCGACAACACCGCAACAGGCGGCTTTTAATTTGCCGGCTCACAGCCGCGTATTCGGCTATAATTTTTACTGTTTTCCGCATTGATTTTGGTCTGATATACGAACAGCCCTTTCCCGTCAATTATACCACCCGCACAGTATCTATTGCAAGAGGAATATAAAGAGATTTGAGCTTTTTTGCAATTTTAAGTCGCAGAGCTTGCAGCGCCGCACTATGCCGCACTATAATATATAGCTGTGATTTAATGAGAATATTCTTTGACATATAATAATCGCAAGCCGTTTCACGCAAGGGATTTTCTTGGTCGAGCCTTTATTTTTACACTGTCAAAATAAATCTTATCGACGGCAAAGCGGCTGTCGCTAAATGCGGCAGCCGCTTTGCCATGTAGTTATTTATTCAGAAAGGATTTGACAAGAGCCTCCAACAAATCGTCCCTGTCTATCTTGCTGATGATGTTTCTGGCATTATTATAGGTGGTGATATATGTCGGATCCTCGGAGAGGATATACCCGACGATCTGATTTATCGGGCTGTAACCCTTTTCCTTCAGCGCGTCGTACACCGTTGTCAATGCTCTCTTTATTTCCTCGTCCTTTTCACCGCCCAGTGAAAATACCATAGTTTTACTGAACATTGAAAATCACCTCCTGTTGTTTTATTCGACAAGTCCATTATAATATCTTTTAATCGGAATTACAAGCTATTTCAGGCTTTATTCACAAAGAATTTACCAGAAAACAAAAATTTTCTTCCGATATTTACCATATAATCAGCCGACCTGTCTGAGCCTTACTCCTATACCGTCAAGGCGAGCGACTATGCCGTCGATTATCTCCTGCACCTCAGACGACGAGAGCGTCCTCTCGTTCGATGAAAACTCAAAGCGCACTGTTATGCTGTGAACGTCGCCGACGTCATAGGTGTCTATTATTTTCGCGCCCTTGAGTATATCCGGCGACTCCTTCCAGCAGCCGCTCAGCCTCTCGTAGAGCATACCCTCGGGAAGCTCCAGACTGAGGTCGTAGTCCATAGGCGGGAATTTTGACGGCTCCTCATACTCTATACCGGCATTCACTGTTTCGGCAAAGGCGTTTACGTCTATCTCCGCAAAAACAATGCTCGCCTTTTTGTCTATTTTCTTGCCGACCGTCGGGTGAACTATCGCGATAGCGCCGACGCTTTTGCCGTCCATTATTATCTCGTTGCAGTTTACCGGATGCTCATAGCTGTGCGACGGGGCGGCCTCGCGGAAGGAAAGCGGCAGGTGCTTTACGTCGTCCGCGACGATTGCGAGCATATCCCTAAGCTCAAAGTAGAGCGCCTTGATGTCCTTGGTCTTGCTGAAGAGTGTTATCGCGAGCTTTTTCTCCTCGACGCAAAGATTGTTTTCATCAACGCCGTTTACTACCCTGCCTATCTCAAATATGCCGAAGTCCGGCGCATACGATGAATTAAGACTCAGCTGGCAAAGCTGGGTGGGAATTATGGATTTTCTTATCGTTTCAATATTCGGGTTCGTCGCGTTTGCAAGCCTGATGTTTTCCTCAACGGGAATGCCGAGAGCTTTCATCTCATCGTTGTATGCCCACACATAGGAGTGAAGCTCGTGCAGATTATATCTCTTGACAAGAATATCCTTTATCCTGTCCTCGCTGCTCTTTACCGCGTCAACTCTCACGGGATAAAGCGGCGAACGCGTTGTGTTTATGTCGAAGTTGTCATAGCCGTATATTCTTGTTATCTCCTCTATTATGTCGGCCTTCATTGTAACGTCCTTCGTCGCTCTCCACGACGGAACGCCAACCTTAAAGCTGTCGCCGTCAAGCTCCGTTTCAAAGCCGAGGCTGTTTAATGTGTTCACTATCGTGTCGTTGTCTATCTCTATACCCGTGTAGCGGTCAACGAACGCCTTGTCAAATTCGAGCGTCACCTTGTCGTACTTAAAGGCGTATTCGTCCGTCAGACTCGACACAACCATCACCGCGCCGTCGTACGTCTTTAAGAGCTTTACAAAGCGCGCGACGGCTGTCGTCGTCATTTCGGGGTCAAGGCATTTTTCGTATCTTATGGACGCGTCAGTCCTGTGCGAAAGCCTGACCGTGGACTTGCGTATGGACACGGCGTTAAAGGTTGCGGACTCGAGCGTGAGCGTGGTGGTGTCGTCAACTATTTCCGAGTCGAGTCCTCCCATTATTCCGGCTATCGCGACCGGCGTATCCCCGTTGCATATCATCAGCGTGTTTTCGTCGATGTTCCTGTCAACTCCGTCGAGGGTGCGGAAAACGAACGGGTGGTCGAACCTCTTTATCCTTATCTTCCCAACCTTTCTCGAATCGAAGGCGTGCATAGGCTGACCCATCTCGAGCATCAGATAGTTTGTCAAGTCGGCGAGGAAGTTTATCTTTCTCATTCCGCAATAGAAGAGCCTTATTCTCATATTTACGGGGCTTACGTTTCTCGTGATATTCTCAAATTGCAGGCAGCTATACCTCTGGCACAGCGGATCCTCAATCTTCATATCAACCTTTGGAAGCTTGTCGTAAGCCGTGAGGTCGTCAACCTCGAGCGGCTTGAGAGGTCTGCCGGCGAGAGCCGCCATCTCCCTTGCTATGCCGTAGTGCCCCCAGAGGTCGGGACGGTTTGTCAGCGACTTGTTATCGACCTCAAACACAATGTCGTCTATATCGTAAATTTCCTTTATATCTGTTCCTGTCGGCACGTCGTCGGTTATCTCCATAATGCCCGAATGGTCGTCGCTTATGCCAAGCTCCGCCTCGCTGCAGCACATTCCGTATGACGTATATCCCGCAAGGGCGCGCGGCGCTATCTCTATCTCGCCGAGCTTCGCCCCTATTTTCGCAAACGCGGTCTTCATTCCGACTCTTACGTTAGGCGCGCCGCATACTACGTCGGTAAGCTCCGCTCCACCCGCGTCCACCTTTAAAAGATGCAGCTTTTTTGACTCCGGATGAGCCTCGACCGACTTTATCTCCGCGACCACAACCCCGCTTAAATCAGCGCCCTTGAAAAATATTTCATTTTCGACCTCAGCCGTGGAGAGCGAGAACCTGTGTATAAGCTCTAATTTATCAACGCCCTCCAAGTCGACGAAATCCTGTATCCAGTTCATAGATAAAAACATAACTTTTCTCCTCCCTTATTCGTCGTCTGTAAACTGTGACAACGACTTCAGGCTGCCGCTGTTTAAGTCTCTTATATCTTTTATTCCGTATTTCATCATCGCAAGGCGCGTCAGTCCAAGCCCGAACGCAAAGCCCGTGTACTTTTCGGGGTCTATTCCGCCCTCTTTCAGCACGTTAGGATGTATCATTCCGCAGGGGCAAAGCTCGAGCCAGCCGCTGTGCTTGCAGGACGGACAGCCGTCGCCGCCGCAGATAAGACAGCTTATGTCAAGCTCAAAGCCCGGTTCAACGAACGGGAAAAAGCCCGGGCGCAGACGAACCTTTATATCCTTTCTGAAAACCTCCGACAGCATCGTCTTCATGAAAAATATGAGATTTGATATGGATATATCCTTGTCCACCATAACTCCCTCCATCTGGAAGAATGTGTTTTCGTGGCAGGCGTCGGTCGCTTCGTTTCTGAAGCATCTGCCCGGAAATATCGCCTTTATGGGAACGTCGTTTTCTATCAGGTTCTTTCCGTATTTTCTTAGTATCGCGTTCTGCGCCGCAGAGGTCTGCGACTTCAAAAGCTGCCCGTTTTCAAGATAGT
>CANPZK010000053.1 GCA_947588875.1 uncultured Clostridia bacterium | reverse complement strand
TACGCTTGAAGTTTATCGTAGAGCTTAAATTTTGAATTAAAATAAATCTTTAGGCGAGAGGGTGGAGGTGCAGGAGGCGTCGCCAATAAGCGCCGCCGGATAAATTCTATCCGCAACAGCTAAATTCTCCTCCAATCCTTTTCGCCGAAAGTATATTTCACCTTACGCTTGAAGTTTATCGTAGAGCTTAAATTTTGAATTAAAATAAATCTTTAGGCGAGAGGGTGGAGGTGCAGGAGGCGTCGCCAATAAGCGCCGCCGGATAAATTCTATCCGCAACAGCTAAATTCTCCTCCAATCCTTTTCGCCGAAAGTATATTTCACCTTACGCTTGAAGTTTATCGTAGAGCTTAAATTTTGAATTAAAATAAATCTTTAGGCGAGAGGGTGGAGGTGCAGGAGGAGCGCCAGCTCCTCCTGCAAAAAAATAAAATTTTAAGTAGCAGTCAACGCTGCGCAGCAGCGTTGACTGCGGTCCGAGGACCGATGCGGGCGAGATAGAATTGCGAAGAGATCGGGAAAATTATCCGTCAAGTTCGGTAGTCGCCGTTTATCCGAACATACTCATACGTCAAATCACACCCGTAGGCCTCCGCACAAGCCTCGCCGTCGTTTAATTCAACCGTTATCTCTATTTCATTTTCAAGGAGTATCTCCTTGGCAAGCTCCTCGGAGAATTGAACGCCGAGCCCGTTTTTGCAGACAAGAATAGGGCCCTTTGCAGATTTATAATAAACGTCGATTTTTTTAACGTCCACGTCCATACCGCTGTAACCGACGGCGCAGAGGATCCTGCCGCAGTTGGCGTCCGCGCCAAACATGGCCGCCTTGACAAGACTTGAGCCTATTACGGTTTTAGCAATGCCCTTGGCGTCCTTTTCGGTCTTTGCGTTATTTACTGAGCAAATAATAAACTTTCCCGCGCCCTCGCCGTCTGCGGCAAGGCGCTTTGCAAGGTCTTTGCAAAGTAGTGTGAGAGCGGCGACAAACGCCTTGTAGGAATCGTTTTTCTCGGTTATCTCCGCGTTTCCGGCAAGCCCGTTCGCCATAATGGCAAGGGTATCGTTCGTGGAGGTGTCGCCGTCAACGGTAACCATATTGTAGCTTACGTCCGCCGCCTCAAGCAGTGCCGATTTGAGCATTTCCGAGGAAACTGAAGCGTCGGTCGCTATGAAGCTGAGCATCGTTCCCATATTTATGTGTATCATTCCGCTGCCCTTGGCTATGCCGCCTATCGTGACGGTTTTGCCGTCAAGCTCAAAGGTGACCGCGGCCTCCTTTTTGACGGTGTCCGTAGTCATAATAGCCTCGGCGGCGTTTGTCCCGCCGTCCGCCGTTATGCTGCCCGCAAGCCTGTTTATATTGTTTTCAATAGGCTCTATCGGAAGCGGCTGACCTATAACTCCTGTGGAGGCGACTATAACGTCGTTTTCATCTATATTCAAAGCGTCGGCGGCGAGAGCGCACATACGCTCCGCCTTTTCAAGCCCGTCGGCGTTGCAGGCGTTGGCGTTGCCGCTGTTCGCTATAACCGCCTGAGCCACGCCGTTTTCAAGGTGTTTTCTCGTAACGGCTATCGCGTCGGTCTTGACGAGATTTTTCGTAAATATCGCCGCTGCGCTGCAAGGCTTTTCGCAGTATATGAGGGCCAAATCCCTCTTTGCGGTATTCGACGGCTTTATAGACGCGCACACGCCGCCCGCCTTAAAGCCCTGCGGCGAGGTCACGCTGCCGTTTTCTATAAATTTTATATCCATATTTTGTATTCACCTCTGTATTTTAATGCTCCGCCCGCATATTTTAAAAGCTAAAAGCGTTAAGATTATGACAAGCCCGAGCCGCCGCAGAAAGCGGCGAAGTGTGCGGCAGAAGAATATTAAAATGCCGGCGGCATAAAATCAAGTCCTGTTTTCTCGTCGAGGTCAAAGAGTATATTCATATTCTGCACAGCCTGTCCGGCGGCTCCCTTTACCATATTGTCGATAGCGGAAACTGCCACAAGGGTTCCGGTTCTCTCGTCCATATGAAGCGACACATCGCAGAAATTGGAGTATTTTATGTTGTGAATATCCGCTGCGGCTCCGTCCGGCAAGAGCCTTACAAAGTATTCATTCCTGTAAAACTCCTCATAAGCCGCTCTTATCATCTCCTTTGTGCTTCCGTCCTTTAATCGGGCGTAGCAGGTGGAGAGTATTCCCCTGTTTACCGGAAGAAGGTGCGGCACAAAGGTTATCCTGACCTTTTCCCCCGCAAGGTGCGAAAGAGTCTGCTCTATCTCGGGCGTATGGCGGTGAGAGGCTACCTTATAAGGGTGGAAGCCCTCGTTGAGGTCGGGATAGTGCGTGTTTTGTGACAAGCCTCTGCCCGCACCGGTAACGCCGGACTTGCAGTCCGCTATTATTCCGGTTGTATCGACAAGTCCTTTTGCCACAGCCGGAGCGAGGGCAAGCGGCACTCCTGTCGTGTAGCAGCCGGGGTTCGCTATTATTTTCTTTCCCTTTATCCTGTCGCGGAACAGCTCCGGCAAGCCGTAAACCGAGCCGTCGTGAAGCTCCTTGTTCAAATATTCGCCGCCGTACCACTCCTTGTATTCAGCCTCGCTTTCAAGGCGGAAGTCGGCGCCGAGGTCAATAAAGATTCTGCCCTTGTCAAAGCATTTCTGAGCAAGCTCCTGCGAAAGTCCGTGCGGCAGAGCCGCAAATACTACGTCGCTCTTTTCGACAACCGCGTCGGCGTCGCCGCATACCATATCGTTTAGCTTGTAAAACGCGGGATAGACCTCGCTTATCGCCTTGCCCTCAAAGCTGACTGAGCTTATCGCGGCTATTTCAGCCTTTGGGTGAGCGGTAAGTATACGCACAAGCTCCGCTCCGGCGTAGCCTGTCGCGCCGATTATACCTGCTTTTATCATTTTTCCTCATCTCTTTCCGGTCCTGTCAAAATCTCGGCGCACATATTGCCCGCCGATTTATCATGACCATTATAACCATTTATAACAATTATACATTAACATAAAGCGCACTAACGCGCCGCGCGAAGCGTTCAGCTTATAGCCTTTCTTACGTTTTCAACCGCGGCAAGCACGTTCTCCTTTGCCGGTCCGCCGAACGCCCTTCTGTCGTTTACGCATTTTTCAAGAGATATCGCCTCGTACACTCCCTCGTCAAACGCGTCGCACACGGCTCTGTACTCGCTGAGCGGGAGCTGTTCGAGGTCTGTTTTCAGCTCGATGCACCTCGCGACGAGCGTTCCTGTCGCCTTGTATGCGTCGCGGAAGGGAAGTCCCTTTTTAACGAGATAGTCGGCGCAGTCGGTCGCGTTGATAAAGCCTCCGGCAGCCGCCCTGCGCATATTCTCCGTCAGCACGATCATTGTATCTATCATCGGAGTAAAGGCTGTAAGGCACATTTTCACGGTGTCGAACGCGTCAAAAATCGCCTCCTTGTCCTCCTGCATATCCTTGTTATAGGCGAGCGCTATGCCCTTCATTATCGTGAGCAGAGTCGTCAAATCTCCGAACACCCTGCCGGATTTTCCCCTTACAAGCTCGGCTATGTCGGGGTTTTTCTTCTGCGGCATTATGCTTGAGCCGGTCGAGAACGCGTCGTCAAGCTCCACAAACTTGAACTCCCACGAGCACCACGCGATTATCTCCTCGCTGAAGCGCGAGAGATGCACCATTATTATCGAGAGCGCGCCCGCAAGCTCTATGCAGAAATCCCTGTCGGAAACTCCGTCAAGGCTGTTTTCGGTCGCCCCGTCAAAGCCGAGAAGCTCCGCCGTTATACTGCGGTCTATCGGGTATGTGGTGCCGGCGAGCGCGCAGCTTCCGAGCGGAAGTATATTCATTCTCTTTTTCGCGTCCGCAAGCCTTGACAGGTCGCGCAAAAACATCTGCGCGTATGCCATAAGATGATGGCCGAAGGTTATCGGCTGAGCCCTCTGGAGGTGGGTGTATCCCGGCATTACCGCGTCGGCATATTGCTCCGCCTTATCGCAAAGCACCTGCAAAAGCTCTTTGAGCAATTTTTCGACCTCGGCGCACTCGTCCCTCAAATACAGCTTTATATCGAGCGCGACCTGGTCGTTTCTGCTCCTTGCGGTGTGCAGTCTTTTGCCCGTATCTCCGAGGCGGCGCGTAAGCTCCCCCTCGATAAAGGTGTGGATATCCTCCGCCTCCGGATCAATTTTAAGCTCGCCGCTCTCTATATCGTTCAGAATAGCTTCAAGCCCGCCGCAGATTTTGTCCGCCTCGCCCTCGTCTATTATGCCGCATTTGCCGAGCATGGTCGCGTGCGCGATACTGCCCCGTATATCCTGCTTATACATTTTGCTGTCAAACGAAATCGAGGAGTTGAAGTCGTTTGTGGTTTTGCTGATCTCCTTTTGAAACCGCCCTGCCCAGAGCTTCATTTAATTCACCTCATAAAATCAGTTTATGGGACGGGCGATAACACGCCCGTCCCCGTCGCGGTAAATATATCAAATTTTACTGCTTTTTACCCTTATACAGCCGCCCTAAATTTATTGCAGTCAAAAGCCGCATTGTCAAAAATCAAAAACGGTTTTAACGAATTTTTACTTTATAAGTCCCTTTTTGGCGCGAACCTTTATCGGAAGTCCAAAGAGGTTTATGAAGCCCGCCGAATCGTTCTGGTCGTAGACCTCGTCCTCGTCAAAGGTCGCTATCTCCTCGTCATAGAGCGAATACGGAGATTTAACTCCCGCGTCGATCATATTGCCCTTGTAGAGCTTTAATTTAACGTCGCCCGTTACGGTTTCCTGAGTGCTGTCGACAAACGCCGAGAGAGCCTCTCTGAGCGGGGTGTACCACTGTCCGTAATATACAAGCTCCGCAAAGCGGTTCGCGACGTTCTCCTTGTAGTGGAAGGTGTCGCGGTCAAGGCATATCTCCTCGAGCTTCTTGTGCGCCGCGTAGAGGATAGTGCCGCCCGGAGTTTCATATACGCCCCTCGCCTTCATTCCCACAAGACGGTTCTCAACTATATCCGTGATGCCTATTCCGTTTCTGCCGCCCATTTCGTTGAGCGTCTTAACTATCGAAACAGCGTCCATCTCCTGTCCGTTTACAGACGTGGGTATTCCCTTTTCAAAGTGAATCGTCACATACTCCGGCTTATCTGGAGCCTGCTCCGGCGATACGCCAAGCTCAAGGAAGCCCGGCTCGTTGTATTTCGGCTCGTTCGCCGGGTCCTCAAGGTCGAGTCCCTCGTGCGAAAGGTGCCATATATTCTTGTCCTTTGAGTAATTTGTCTCTCTGTTTATCTTGAGCGGTATTCCCTTTTTCTCGGCGTACTCTATTTCCTCTTCCCTCGATTTGAACTCCCATGTCCTCCACGGAGCTATTATCTTCATGTCGGGAGCATACGCCTTTATCGCAAGCTCAAAGCGAACCTGGTCGTTGCCCTTGCCCGTACAGCCGTGGCAGATGGCGTCCGCGCCCTCGGCAAGAGCTATCTCAACTATCCTCTTTGCGATTATTGGTCTTGCGAAAGATGTTCCGAGGAGGTACTTGCCCTCGTAAACGGCGTCGGCTTTAAGCGTCGGCCACACATAATCCTCAATGAATTCCTTGTTGAGGTCCTCAATATAGAGCTTTGACGCGCCCGTCTTTATCGCCTTTTCCTCAAGGCCCTCAAGCTCGGTGCCCTGACCTACGTCGCCCGAAACGGCGATAACCTCGCAGTTGTCATAGTTTTCCTTGAGCCACGGAATTATAATTGACGTGTCGAGTCCACCCGAATATGCGAGAACTACCTTTTTGATTTTCTTGTCGTTTGCCATTTTAACTGCCTCCGTTTATATGTAAAATTCAGATTTTCTTCGGTGATTATAATTATACGCCGCTTATGCAAAAAATCAAGCCTTTTTTGCATATTTATTCACAAACGCCCATTTTTGTACGCACTCACATATTTTTCCTTCTCACCCGCGATATTTTGGGCGTTACAACGAATTATCGCCGTATTCCCGCACTTTTATCGGCTGTTTTCTGAGGAAGTCACACTTTAAGCCCTCGGCTCGGCAAAAATAAATATACATAATATACAGCGTATATTGTATATTATTCATTCGAGTGGTATAATTTTTTCATGCTTTGGCATACTCATTAATTCATCAAAGAAACGGAGGATATTACAATGAGCAGCTTTAAAGAAATAAAGCCCGAAGAATTAACCGAAAACCCCTTCAAGACGATAGGGCGGGACTGGCTTTTGCTGTCCGCCGGCGATGAGGCAAAATTCAACACCATGACCGTTAGCTGGGGCGGAGTAGGCGTTTTGTGGAACAAGAACGTTGTTTTTACGTTTATAAGGCCGCAGAGATACACTCTCGGCTTCGTCGAGGAGGAGGAGTACTTCACCTTGAGCGGGTTCGGAAGTGATTTTCGCCGCGAGCTGACCCTCTGCGGAACGAAATCCGGCAGGGATATTGACAAGGTTAAGGAGACCGGTCTTACTCCCGTGTTCGACAAGGAGGCTCCCTACTTTGAGGAATCGCGCCTTGTTCTTGTCTGCAAAAAGCTCTACAAGCAGGATTTTTCGCCCGAGTGCTTTATCGACCCCTCTCTCGACGGCTTGAATTACGCCGCTAAGGACTACCACAAAATGTTCATCGGGGAGATAGTGAGAGTTCTTGTAAAGTGATTTTTAACTTTTAATATTCTCGGACCGCAGGCACGCCGCACAGCAGCGTGCCCGCTGCTTTAATGTTATAATTTCTTTGGGGGAGCTTCGCTCCCCCAAAAGCCCCCACTTTTTCGCACAAGGTTTTGTTTTTAATTTGCCGCTCCGCGCCGTCTGCAAGCTCCGTTTTTTTGAGCAAGGTTTTGCTTGTAATTTGCCGCTCTGCGCCGTTCACAAGCTCCGCTTTTTTGAGCAAGGTTTTGCTTGTAATTTGCCGCTCTGCGCCGTCCGGAAGCCCAGCTTTTGCGCGGGAAGCTTTGCTTAAACGGGCTTTTATGCCCGCAAATCCGCCCGGCGGCACAAATTCAAACCAAAAATAAATTTTTGAGCGGGTAGGGGGATTTAAAGGGGGCGCTCGCGCCCCCTTTGGAAAAATTATCTCTTATAATCAGCAATCGGGTCGCGCGGCAAGCGCGGCCCGATTGCTGTTCAAGGCTAAAAAACACAAAGGCGACCTCGCGGCCGCCTTTGTGTTAAGCCTCTATGTCGGTTGTGAAGCACCTAAACAGCATTGCTACGCCGCCGATTATGAGCGGCAAGCCTATGAGCATACTCGCCACAAGGCCGACAGCGGTCGTGAGCGGGTTGCAGAAAACGAGTATTCCCGCAAGTATGCAAATAATGCCCCAGAATGTGAGCCAGCCCCAGCCGCCGGCGCCGAGGCGGTGCATATCAAAGGAACGGCTGAGCGAGTTTACTCCGCTGATGATGAGCCATACGCCAACAAGAACACTGACCGTAATCGCGAGGAAGCCTTCGCTGTACTTGCCGAAGATTATCATTGCGCCGAAGATGAACGAAAGTATGCCGTCGGCAAGCACCCAGCCTGCGCCGAACATAACGTTTCGCCCCGCAAAGTAAGCTATCATACCGGCAAGACCCGAAATGACAAACGACGCTCCGAGTATGTACTCCCACGCGATAAACGCGCTCACGGGGTTAAAGAAAGCGGATACTCCTCCGAGTATGAGCACAACGCCCGCGATAGCCCACAATACTTTAACAAAGACCTTCATTTTTTATTACCTCCGTATTTTTATTTTGCCGTAGCAATAAATTATATATAAGACCGCAATGCGCCGCGGCTGCCGCCGCGCACGGCAAAGCGCTCTTATGCTTTTTTAAATCCGTCCTTTAAGGACACGCTGCGGTTGAAAACGAGAGCGTCCGGCTTTGAGTCCCTGCTGTCAAGGCAGAAATACCCGAGGCGCATAAACTGGAACGAGCTGACGTTCGGATCCTCCCCAAGATCCTTTTCGACCTTACAGCCCTTGAGTATTCGGAGCGAGTCAGGATTTAACAGCTCAAGGAAGTCCCTGTCGCCCGATTCCGGGTCGGGCACGGTGAAAAAGTCATCGTACAGCCTGACCTCGGCGTCCTTGCAGTTGTTCGCGTCCACCCAGTGTATAGTGCCCCTTATTTTTCTGCCGTCAGGCGTGTTTCCGCCCCTCGTTTCGGGGTCGTAGGTGGCGTAAACCTCCGTGACGTTTCCGTCGTCGTCCTTTTTACAGCCGGTACACTTCACTATATACGTCGATTTGAGCCTTACCTCGTTGCCGGGGTAAAGGCGCTGATACTTCTTTATCGGCTCCTCCATAAAATCATTTGCCTCGATATAGCACTCTCGGCTGAAGGTCACCGTTCGAGTGCCGTCCTCCGGTCTGTTGGGGTTGTTCTCGACCTCGAATTCCTCTGTCTGCCCCTCCGGATAGTTCGTGATGATGAGCTTTATCGGCTCAAGCACAGCCATCGTCCTGCGCGCCTTTCGGTTCAGATCCTCCCTAAGGCAATGCTCGAGCAGGCTGTATTCTATCGTGCTGTTCACCTTTGACACCCCGACGCGGTTTATAAAGTCGCGTATCGAATACGGGGTGTAGCCCCTGCGGCGCAGTCCGCAGAGCGTGGGCATTCTCGGGTCGTCCCAGCCGTCAACGTATCCGCCCTCGACAAGAGCGCGCAGCCGCCTCTTGCTCATAACGGTATTGTTTATGCCGAGCCTTGCAAATTCGATCTGCCTCGGCTTGCACGGCACAGAGGTGTTGTCTATTACCCAATCGTAGAGCGGTCTGTGGTCCTCATACTCAAGAGAGCAAAGCGAATGCGTAACGCCCTCAATCGCGTCCTCTATCGGGTGCGCAAAGTCGTACATCGGATAGATACACCATTCGCTTCCCGTGCGGTGGTGCGGGGTTCTGTTTATTCTGTAAATAACCGGGTCGCGCATATTGAAATTGCCCGAGGCAAGGTCTATCTTCGCCCTGAGCGTCATACTGCCGTCCTCAAACTCCCCAGCCTTCATTCTGCGGAAAAGGTCAAGGCTCTCCTCCTTTGGCCTGTCGCGGTAGGGGCTTTTCGCCGGAGTCGTGAGATCGCCTCTGTTTTCCTTTACCTCCTCCCGGGTCATCTCGCACACATACGCAAGCCCCTTTTCTATTAGCTCGCAGGCGTATTCGTACATCTGAGGAAAGTAATCGGAGGCATAGTAAAATCTGTCGCCCCAGTCGTATCCGAGCCAGTGGATATCCTCCTTTATCGCGTCGACGTACTCAACGTCCTCCTTTGTCGGATTGGTGTCGTCCATGCGCAAATTGCAAAGCCCGCCGTACTTTTCGGCTGTGCCGAAGTTTATGCAGAGAGCCTTGGCGTGGCCTATGTGCATATATCCGTTCGGCTCAGGCGGGAAGCGCGTGTGAACGGTCATACCCTCGAACATACCGCCCTGCGCTATATCCTCGTCTATAAAATCGTGAATGAAGTTTCCGTTATACGCGGACTCCTCCGCGTTTTTTACATCGTCCTTTATTTCATCTGCCATATTTATCCTCCCGACGCTTTTCCGTCTGCGAGGCGTTTTGCCCCTGCGCGGAAATTTAATTTATCCCGGGGGAGACGGCTATCCCGCGCCCCCCGTTTTATCTCAAAGAATTTTCGGTTTAAATTCTAAATTCGTGCCGCGATATGATTTACCGTCATATTAGGCAACTCGGTACGCCATATATGCGCATTGACCTAACTCAGCTTTTCAAGTCCCTTTTTCATTCTGCCGAGCGACTCCTCTTTTCCGAGTATCTCCAGTATCTCTATCGCGCCGCCGGGCGTTACCGCCTTGCCGCTTACGGCTATCCTCGCCGGCCACATAACCGTGCCGTTTTTCAGCCCGTTTTCCGCCGCGAGTGATATGAGGCAGTCGTGTATCGAGTCGTGATCCCAGCTTTTTAAAGCGCTCAGCGCGTCGTAGGACATACGCAGAAGCTGCGGCGCGTTTTCGAGGGTGGTCTTGCTCTTTTTGTTTACAAACAGCTCCTTGTCATACTCGGGCTGCTTTGCGAGAAAGCCGACCATATCGGGTATTTGGGTCAGCACCGTCACCCTCTGCTGTAATATCGCGGCTACCTTTGACAGATCAAGCCCGCTGTCGCCGAGCGCCTGAGTCAGATACGGTCTTGCCGTTTCGAGGAACTGCTCCGGCGTCATCGCCTTTATATATTCCGCATTGAACCACTCGAGCTTGTCGTAATCGAATATCGCGGGGGATTTGCTTATTCCGTCGATTGAGAACGCTTTGATAAGCTCGTCCATCGTAAATATCTCCTGATTATCCTTAGGACACCAGCCGAGCAGTGCTATATAGTTGATTATCGCCTCGGGAAGATAGCCCTCGCGCGAGAGATCCTCAAAGCTCGTAGAACCGTGCCGCTTTGAGAGCTTCGACACTCCGCCGTCCTCGTCCTTGCCCATTATCAGCGGAAGGTGAATATACGTCGGTATATCCCAGCCGAACGCCTCGTACAAAAGATTGTATTTTGGGGTGGAGCTTAAATACTCGCTGCCCCTTACGACGTGGGTTATGCCCATTGTGTGGTCGTCTATTACATTTGCAAAGTTGTAGGTCGGGTACCCGTCGGTCTTTATCAAAATCTGGTCCTGAAGCTCGCTGTTTTCAACGGTTATACTTCCGTACACCGCGTCCTCAAAGGTGGTGGAGCCGTCAAGCGGCATTTTCTGCCTTATGACAAACGGCGCTCCCGACGCGGCGAGCGCGTCGCTTTCCTCCTTGGGAATGTCGCGGCAATGCCTGTCGTAGCCTCCGCCGACGCTCTCCTGCTGAAGCCCCTCGAGCCTCTCCTTTGAGCAGAAGCAGCGGTACGCCTTGCCCTCGTCGATAAGCCGTTGGGCATAGGGGAGGTACATATCCTTTCTCTCGCTCTGTACATACGGACCGTGCTCCCCGCCTATGTCGGGTCCCTCGTCGTGGGTTATGCCCGCCTCCTTGAGCGTTTTATAAATAATATCCACCGCGCCCTCGACGTATCTTTCTCTGTCCGTGTCCTCAATCCTCAGCACGAAATCGCCGCCCTGCGACTTTGCAACCAAAAATTCGTACAGAGCCGTTCTCAGATTTCCGACGTGCATCGAGCCGGTGGGGCTCGGCGCGTATCTTGTGCGAACCTTTTTATCCGCCATTTCTCACATTCCCTTCGGAGCAGTTTTTCGGTATAGCTCTCCATAATAAGTATATTTTGTATTATTATACCAAAAAGAAGCGCGGTTTTAAAGCCCTTTGAAGAATTTTTTATTATAGCTCCGGCTTATTCGCTCCATTTGAATTTTGTCAGCTCGCCCGCGCATTTTAGCTCGGGGTAGCCCCATTGGCGGAGCGCCTCGTACACGCCTATCGCGACGGCGTTTGAGAGGTTCAGGCTCCTCGCCTCGTCTATCATCGGTATTCTGACCGTGGTATCGGGATTGTCGCGCAAAAGCTCCTCCGGCAGTCCCTTTGTTTCCTTGCCGAAAAGAAGATACGCCCCGTTTTTAAATTTCATTTCCGAATGTATATGCTTTGCTTTTGTGGAAAAATAGTAATACGGGCCGTCCGTCCGCGCGAAAAAATCGTCCGTGTTTTCATATACCGTTATATCGAGCAGGCTCCAATAGTCGAGTCCGGCGCGCCTTACCGCGCGCTCGCTTATGTCGAAGCCGAGCGGCTTGACAAGGTGGAGCCTCGCTCCGGTCGCCGCGCAGGTTCGGGCGATGTTGCCGGTGTTCTGGGGGATCTCCGGTTCTACCATTACTATATTTAGCTCGTGCATTTATATCATTCCTTTTTACAGTTTTTCACAAAATTTTCTTTTCTTTGAACGCCATAAATTCATACACCGGGGGGAATTATAATGACAGCGCGAAAAGCGTTAATCATCTTTGACGACATATGGAGGTGTTACAGCTTGAGCAAGGCAGCGGCAAATGTTGCCAAGGGCGTAGTCGCGGGTATCACCGCAGGCGTAATAGTCGGCTACGCGGGCAGCAGAATGATGAAGAAGAACCCGAAGCAGATGAAGAAAAACGCCGGTAAGGCTATGAACGCCATGGGTGATTTCATAAGCGATATTTCCGCTATGTTTAAATAATCGCGGAATCTTTTTATTTTTTGAGCGGGGCAGCCTATCGCTGCTCCGCCGTTCTATTATACCGCCGATCCCCGCCCCGTGCAAGCTGACGCGCCGCCGTATTTTCCGCTCTCATTATGTGCGTGCGGCAGACTCGGCTCGGGCGGCGACCGGCGCGGCGCAGCCGCGCGGAAAAACGCGGCGGGAAAATCCCCGTCCCTCGCCGCACCCCTGCCGCGCCGCGTTTTTTGCAATCGCCCGCCCCGCACGGGGCGGGCGATTGCCGGTCGCCGCCCGAGCCGAAAAGCCCGCTCTCAGCCGCTGCGGAACAATGCCACGGCGGCGGTAAAAATAAAATCACGCGTATTATTTCAGCTTATCCGCCGAGAATAAATATCAAGGAGGCTGACAAAATGAAAAAAATAGCGTTTTTTGATACAAAGCCCTATGACCGCGAGTACTTCGAGAACACTCCGCACGAGGGGCTTCATTTTAAATTTTATGTAAACAAGCTGACCGCCGAAACCGCCTTTGTCGCGAGGGGCTGCGAGGGAGCCGTGGCGTTCGTGAACGACAAGATAGACGGCGAGGCGATAAACGAGCTGTACGAATGTGGGGTAAGGGTGCTCGCGATGCGCTGCGCGGGGTACAACAATATAGACCTAAAGGCGGCGCAGGGCAAGCTGAGCGTTGTGCGGGTGCCGAACTACTCGCCGTACGCGGTAGCCGAGCATACAATGGCGCTGCTGCTCTGT
>CANPZK010000052.1 GCA_947588875.1 uncultured Clostridia bacterium | reverse complement strand
CCTCCTGCACCTCCACATTCCCGCTAAAAATTTTCTTCTTAATCAGGCTTTTGTTCCTCCACATTTTTGCGGAAAAATTTTTTCTTAGTCAGGCTTTTGCATCTCCATATTACCGCTAAAAATTTTTTCTTAGTCAGGCTTTTGTGCCTCCATATTCCTGCGCAAATTTTTTTCTTAGTCAGGCTTTTGCACCTCCACATTTTTGCGGAAAAATTTTTTCTTAGTCAGACTTTTATGCCCTCACATTACCGCGCTAAAAATTTTTTTAATTAAACTTTCTGCACTCGTACATTAACTTCACATTACGAATTTAAAATTATCCTTTAAACGAGCAAACGAGTCATAGGGGGAATGCGAGTTCCCTCCTATATCTCCCTATATTACCTTTTTTGGTATGCGAGTCTTGAACCGCAGTCAGCGCTGCTGCGCAGCGGGACTGCTGCTTAATATTTTATTTTTTTGCAGGAGGAGCTTCGCTCCTCCTGCACCTCCACATTCCCGCTAAAAATTTTCTTCTTAATCAGGCTTTTGTTCCTCCACATTTTTGCGGAAAAACTTTTCTTACTCAGGCTCTTATGCCTTCACATTATCGCGGAAAAAATTTTTTCTTAATCAGGCTTTTGCATCTCCACATTATCGCGCAAAATTTTTTCCTAATCAAGCTCTTATATCTCCACATTTTCGCGGAAAACTTTTCTTAATCAGGCTTTTATGCCTCCACATTACCGAGCAAAAAACTTTTCTTAATCAGGCTCGCATACACGCAACAAAGCCCGGCGGCAAATTTATGCCATCGGGCTTTGTCTATATAAATTTTCTCTTGATTAATCGCCAAGTCCCGAGTCGATAAGCTCTATCGCCTTTGCGAGAGCCTCCTTCTCGTCCTCGCCGGAACACTCAACCTCGACCTCAGTGCCGCACTTGATGCAAGCCGCAATAATGTTCATCAGGCTCTTGCCGTTTACTCTGTTGCCGTTGGCGATGATGAAAACGTCGCTTGAAAACTTGCCCATAGTGTTAGCGAACACTCCGGCGGGGCGCATATGAAAGCCCTGAGCGTTAATTACCGTTGTCTTTTGTGATACCATCTCTGTTTCCTCCGATTTCTATTTGGATATATAATTATCATATCATATATAACTTATAAATTCAATGCGTTTGCGGCATAAATTTATATATATTCGGTCTGTCGATAAGCGGCGCAAGGCGCAGCAGGATAAACGCCTCAGCCGAACGAGCGGAGAGCATAGGGGGAGCGCCGGCTCCCCCTACATTTATTCTGCGCCGCCAGGCAGGTCATGACGCAAGCCGTATCCAAGGCTCCGCAGTACGCAGTATAAGCGCGGGACGGACAAGCTCTTCGTTCGGACGAAAAGCAAGGGTGTCGCAGCCTGCCCGGACGAGCCTGCGGTCCAAGTCCGCTCAAAGGGGAAATCCGCTTTTTCGACAATCCGAAATTATGACTTGTTTTTCTTCAGCAGAGCCATGAGGAGCATACCCACGACAGAGCCGACCGCAAGTGAGAGAATATACATCGGCCAGTTGCCCACAACGGCGAACACGAATACTCCGCCGTGCGGCGCCATTAGAGTACAGCCGAACAGTCCCGACAGAGCGCCGGCTATTGCCGAGCCTGCAACGCACGACGGGATAACCCTCGCGGGGTCCGCCGCCGCAAACGGTATAGCGCCCTCGGTTACAAAGCTGAGTCCCATAACATAGTTTACAACGCCGTTCTTTCTCTCCTCCTCGGTAAACTTTTTCTTGAAGAAGGTCGTCGCCAAAGCGATAGCTATCGGCGGAACCATACCGCCTATCATAACGGCAGCCATTATCATATAGCAGGAGTTCGGGTCGGGCATTTCAGCCGCCTGAGCGAGCATTGCCGTTCCGAATACATAAGCCGCCTTGTTGAACGGGCCGCCCATATCAATGGCCATCATGCCGCCGAGCAGTGCGCAAAGCGGAATGAGAGTGGCGGGGTTCTTGCCGAGAGCTTCAAGTCCGCTGTTCATTGCGGAATTTATCCAGCCCATTATCGGATTTATCGCGCACATAAACACGCCGATAAAGCACAGCCCGAGTATCGGATAGATTAGAACGGGCTTAATGCCCTCAAGCGCCTTCGGCAGCTTGTCGCAGAGCTTTTCTATTCCAAGCATTACATAGCCGCCTATGAAGCCCGCGAGCAGAGCGCCGAGAAATCCCGACGGAACGTCTCCGCCCGGCATTGCAAACGTACTGCCGAGAGTCGCGAGCGAGCCGCCCACAAAGCCGACGAGCAGACCCGGTCTGTCGGCTATTGACATGGCTATATATCCAGCCATTATCGGTATCATAAAGTTGAACGCATAGCCGCCTATCGTCTTGAACCACGCGGCGACCGGCGTATTGGTGCCGAAGTTCGCGTCCTGAGGCGCGCCCATTATGGTGTCTATGAGGAACGCGATGGCGATAAGTATTCCGCCGGCTACAACGAACGGCAGCATATGAGAAACTCCGTTCATCAGGTGCTTGTAAAGCTGTCGCCCAAAGCTCTCCTTTTCGCCCGACTGAACCGAGGTATCGGCCTTGTCGCTGTGGTAAATCGGAGCGTCGCCGTCGATTATCCTCTGAATAAGCTCGTTGGGCTTGTGTATTCCCTGCGCCACCGGCACGCTGAGCACCAGCTTGCCGTTAAAGCGCGCCATCTCAACCGTCTTATCAGCCGCGACGATTATGCCGTCGCAGTTTTCTATCTCTTCCCTTGTCAGAACATTCTTTGCTCCGCCGGAGCCGTTTGTTTCAGCCTTAAGCGGAACGCCCATCTCCTTGCCCGCCTTTTCAAGCGCCTCCGCCGCCATATAGGTGTGGGCTATTCCCGTCGGGCAGGCGGTAACCGCCAAAACTCTGAAGCCCGTCTTTTTTTCCTCGGCGGGCTTTGGCGCGTCGCCGAATTTTTCGCTCTCCTTTTTGTCTATGACGGACAAAAACTCCTTAGCGGATTTTGCGCCGAGAAGCTGTGAGCGAAATTCCTCGTCCATTAGCAGTATGGTCAATCTTGAAAGCACCTCAAGGTGCAAGTCGCCGTCCATCGGCGCGGCTATCATAAACACAAGGTTCGTCGGCTTGCCGTCCATTGACTCATAATCGACTCCCGCCGGTACGGTCGCCGCCGCAAGCCCCGCTTTGAGCACCGCGTCGCTCTTGGCGTGCGGTATGGCTATGCCGTCGCCTATCGCCGTTGTGCCTCCCGCCTCTCTGTCAAGTATTCCCTTGCGGTATTTTTCCGCGTCCGAGATATTACCTACTTTTTTGTGGGTATCGACCAGAGTGTCGATGACCTCGCGTTTTGATGAAAAGCTCGCGTTCAACAGTATAGCATTTTCTTTAAGCAGATCCGTGATACGCATAATATTGCCTCCTCATATAAAATTGTTTATTTTATTAGCTCTGACCGTCAAGCTCATTTAATACATGTTCAATTTCCTCTTTTGTCGCTATACCTATCGTGTACGCCGTCGCGCTGCCCGCGGCTGTTCCCGTTTTAAGCGCGTAGGAATAATCTCCTGTTTTTAAATACCCGTACAAAAATCCCGCGACCATCGAATCGCCGGCTCCAACCGTATTTTTGACCGTTCCGCAGCTCGGCACGCCTCTTTTATGCACCTCGCCGCTCTCCGTTACAAGCATCGCGCCCTTGCCGCCCCTCGACACAAGGACATTACGCGCCCCCATCTCCTGCAATTTTGCGGCATACTCCGCTATTTCCTCGTCGCTCTCGATTTTTCTGCCGAAAAGCTCTCCAAGCTCATCGTTATTCGGCTTTATCAAAAACGGCTTATACTTCAAAACGTTCATCATAAGCTCGCCCGTCGCGTCAACGACGAATTTTATCCCTCTGCCGCACAGCCGCCCGAGGATAACCTCGTATATATCCTTCGGCAGGGTTTTCGGAATGCTTCCGGCGAGGACAAGAACGTCCCCCTCTGACAGAGCGTCGAGCTTTTTATACAGCTCGTCTAAAGCCTCCGCGCCTATCTCGGGCCCCTGCCCGTTTATGTCGGTTTCCTCCTGCGCCCTGATTTTCACGTTTATCCTCGAAAAGCCGCTTTTAAGGTGAACGAAGTCGGTTCTTACGCCGTCCGCGTTTATGCCCTTCTCTATCGCCTCGCCCGTGAAGCCCGCGCAGAAGCCGAGGGCGATATTTTCCACGCCGAGGTTTTTGAGTACGGTAGACACGTTTATGCCCTTGCCGCCGTTTATGATTTCCTCGCTGTTCGAGCGGTTTATGCTGCCCTTTTCGAGCGCGTCAAGATGAAGGATATAATCGAGCGCGGGGTTAAAGGTAACCGTATATATCATTGCTCCACCTCCTTAATAACCGTATAATCTCTGAATTTATTATCTGTCAATTTGTCCGTAATAACACAGCATCTGCCGAGAGAGGCGAAGGTTATCGCCGACACGGCTTTGAATTTCGTGTGGTCGGCAAGCACATATGTTATATAGCTGTGACTGCACGCCTCCTTTTTCACGAGCGCCTCCTCAAGATCCGGAGTTGTAAGTCCCGACTCGACAGAAATTCCGTTTGTTCCCATAAAGCATTTGGTAAAATTATACTTGCGCAGGCTGTTTATAGCCTCGGCTCCTATAACCGCCTCGGTGGAGAGCTTTATCTGTCCCCCTATTATATACGCCTTAAGCCCCTTTTGTATGAGCTTCTTCGCGTGAACTATCCCGTTTGTGACGAACAGCGCCCTTGTGTTCGGGCTTAACGCGTCGACGAACATAAGGGTGGTCGTTCCCGCGTCAACATATACGACGTCGTCGTCGTTTACAAGAGTAGCAGCGTAACGCGCCAAGAGCTTTTTCTCCTCGACGTTTTTGAGCGACTTGCTCTGAACGTCCTCCTCCGTCGCCTTTATTTTTTCCTCAACGGCTGTCGCGCCGCCGTGCACCTTGTTGAGCCTGCCCATATCGTGCAGGGCGTTAAGGTCGCGTCTGACGGTCGATTCCGAAGTTCCGAGCCACTCTGCAAGCTCGCCGACTGTCACGGCTTTTTTATCCTCCAGGAAATTTATTATCATGGAATATCTTTCTTCCGACAGCATTATCGGCGCCTCCTTGTCTTTTCAATTAAATATTAGCACCATTTTCTGTCATTGTCAACCATTTTCTTTCACATTTTTAAAATATTTTTCAAAATTCTTTCATTTTCATTTATTTTCGCGCCCAACGCCGCTTAATTTTGCCTGATTATTGATTTATTTTGCTTTATTTTGACTATTATTAGCATATACATAAGATGTGCTGATGTGTAATAACTCATTGCAATTTTACCCGCTGTGATATATAATTATGATGTATCTCTTTATGCGGAATTAAATCTTTTCTCCCCGCGTGATACAATACATATCGTTATTATGAACGAAACCCGCAATCATTATTATTTGGAGGATATACGGTCTATGAAAAGAAGACTCATTTCCGCCTGCGTTTCCGGCGTTCTGCTGACGTCGCTTCTTCTCACCTCCTGTCTAAGCTCAGAGCAAAAGCAGATTGCAAACGAGAAGGAAAGCGTATCGAAAACAATAGCCGAGGAATATTTAAAATCAAATTACGACGGCGGCACAATCAAAAATTTAAAATGTCTCACATATACGCCAAAGGACAGCGCCCTGAGAATACCCAAGGCGAGCAGCTACGTCAGGGCCTCCGCCAACACGAACGACAAGGATTTTTACATACTCATTGACACGGACTCGAAAAAATGCCTTGACAACTACAACGTACCCGCCGTCAAGGATGAGATAGCCGAGCTTGCGTCGAATCTGCTTGCAGGAGACCCGCCGGAGAACATATCCGTCGGCATAATTCCCAAGTCCGTGCCGGATACGCTGAATCTCGGAGATTACGAGGGCTATCTTGAGAACGGGGCAAAATCGCTCGACGACATCATGTCCGACGGCGGCTATTCTATCGACGTTATCGCCCAGTACTACGATTCTCACGCCGATTTTTCGAGCATTGACACCTCGGAATTTTTCAAACGGAACACCGGCGAGAACGATATGAACCTCACATATATCAATTACAGGGACAAGGAG
Source organism: uncultured Clostridia bacterium (assembly GCA_947588875.1). Taxonomy (GTDB): domain Bacteria; phylum Bacillota; class Clostridia; order Oscillospirales; family Acutalibacteraceae; genus UBA7067. Next base: position 6,905 of record CANPZK010000052.1, on the reverse strand, counting down.
CACCTTGATGTTGCTCCCGACGACGGCGGATTTTCATATCGCGTAAACGCTATGTTTTCATCGACATACAGCGGCGACCCCGACTCTCCGGAAAACGTCTATGTAAAATTTGAGCACCGGGAGCTTGATGACGCCGAGGTGGTTTGGGACTCGACAAGGCTTGCGCTTGAATTCAGTGAAACCGAGCCGGAGGAGGACATATCGAGCGAGAAATACAAAAATCACACGTTCAGCCCCGTTGGAGACAGCTCGGTTCTTATAAATTATGAAAAGCTCGTTGACGACGACGAGCCTGTTTCAATCGATTTGTACTTTTATCCCAAAAACAGCGGCAATTACGGAGTTATGACCGACAACCTGAATCCATACAACAGAAACACCGTTTGGCAGTTAAACAAGAGCAATAACGAGCCGATATACGAGGAATTCAGCTTTGACCACTACGCCGGAAACCTTGTGCTCGGTATGTACACCGCAAGCGAGAATAACATAGCCGATATAGTCGGCGGGCTAAGCGGGCAGAAGTGATACAAAAAAGGGAGCGCAAGCTCCCTTTTTTAATACCCTTATATTACTTTTTATGGCTTTTGTTCCTTTCATACCCGCCGACCGCAGATTAACCGACTTGCGCCGGTTAATCTGCTGCTTGATATTTAAATTATTTGCAGGAGGAGCTTCGCTCCTCCTGCACCTCCACCCTCTCGTACAAGGTTCTATTTTTAATTTATCTTTCTGAGCCGTTCCAAGTCCTGCCGCCCGCTCAAAGGCTTTGCTTGAATTAATCCTTTATTCATATAAATTAGCTTCGCCGCAGAGAGCAGAGCTAAAAATAAACGCTTGTGCGAGGAAGTGGGGGTTTTGGGGGGAGCGTTAGCTCCCCCAAAAAAAATAACCTAATATTAAAGCAGCCGCTTTACCGGCGGCGGTCGGTAAAGCGGCGGTCGGCGAGGAAAAAAGGGAGATTTAAAAGGGGGAAGCGCCGCTTCCCTCTTTTCCTCAGTTATTCAAAGAGCATAGCCTTTAAATCCTCAAGATGATACGGCGTCTGCTGATATACATAGTAATTGAGCCAGTTCGTAAAAAGCAAATTTGCGTTGCTGCGCCAAGTCATGGCAGGCCGCTTTGACGGGTCGTTATCCGGGAAGTAATTAAACGGTATCGACGGATTTATCCCACGGCTTACGTCGCGAAAGTATTCGTTTGCAAGGGTGTTGCGGTCGTACTCGGCGTGACCCATAACAAAAAACTGCCTTCCGTTTTTGTTGCATATTATAGAAACTCCGGCGCAGCGCGAGGTCGCGAGTATTTCAAGCTCGCGGTGGCGCTCAATGTCCTGCTCGTACACGCCGGTGTATCTCGAGTGCGGCATGGAAAAGCAGTCGTCGAAGCCCCTCATCAAGGGGTGGTTGTGATTGTGGACCGTGTGGGTGTAAATTCCGCTTATCTTGCCGCCGAGCTCGTGCTTGTCAACGCCAAAATGATAGTAAAGTCCCGCCTGAGCGCCCCAGCAGATATGTATTGTGGAATATACGTTTTTCTTGCTCCAGCTCATTATCTCGCAAAGCTCGTCCCAGTAATCGACCTCTTCAAATTTCATCATCTCGACGGGAGCGCCGGTTATTATCATTCCGTCATAGCTGTTCCCGCTGATTTGGTCAAAGGTTTTGTAAAAATTCTCAAGATGGCTCTGCGAGGTGTTCTTCGATTTATGAGTAGCAGTCTGCAAAAGCTCTACGTCCACCTGAAGCGGGCTGTTTCCCAAAAGGCGCAAAAGCTGATTTTCGGTGTCTATCTTCGTGGGCATAAGGTTTAAAAGAATAATTTTAAGAGGTCTTATGTCCTGCTTTATCGCGCGCTCCTCCGGCATTACAAAGACGTTCTCCGACTCCAAAAGGGCAAATGCCGGCAAATCGCTCGGTATTTTTATTGGCATTTCACATCATTCTCTCCTGAAAGTTCGATAGGGCGCAATCAATAAGCCTTGCCCCAGTAAACCATATGCTTCGCGGGCTTGCCGCAGCACACGCAGCTATCGCTCAAATGCTCCTGCTCGAACGGTATGCAGCGCGAGCCAACTCCCGTTATCTCCTTCACCCTGTCCTCGCACACCTCGTCGCCGCACCACATGGCTTTAACAAAGCCGTCGCCGCGCTCCTCGAGGGTTTTCGTTATCTCGTCCATGCTTGTGCAGGCGTATGTCCTTCTCTCGCGGTTTTCGAGGGCCTTGCTGTAAAGACCGTCGCGAACCTCGCCGAGCTTTTTCGCGATCTCGTACTCTATTCCGTCAAGGCTAACTACGCTCTTTTCTCCGTTGTGCCTGGTCACAAGGACGCACTGATTGTTCTCAATATCCCTCGGCCCTAACTCTATCCTGATTGGAACGCCCTTCATCTCATATTCGGCGAATTTCCAGCCCGGGCTGTTGTCACTGTCGTCCGTCTTTACCCTTATCGTCTTTGACAGGCGAGCCCTTAGCTCCTCAGCCTTTTCGAGCACGCCCGGCTTATGCTGAGCGATAGGAACGATCACCGCCTGTATCGGCGCAACCGCCGGAGGCAGCACAAGGCCGTTGTCGTCGCCGTGGGTCATTATAATAGCTCCGATGAGCCTCGTCGTCATACCCCAAGAGGTCTGGAACGGATTCACGAGCTTGTTGTCCTTGTTTGTATATGTTATGTCGAACGCCTTTGCAAAGCCGTCGCCGAAATAGTGCGAGGTTCCCGCCTGAAGTGCCTTGCCGTCGTGCATGAGCGCCTCTATCGCGTATGTGGCTTCGGCTCCGGCGAACTTGTCGCTCTCGGTTTTTCTGCCCTTTACAACGGGCATAGCGAGGCTCTCCTCGCAAAAGCGGGCGTAGACGTTGAGCATTCTCTCGGTTTCCTCTATCGCCTCCTCGGCGGTCGCGTGTATCGTGTGACCCTCCTGCCATAACAATTCGCGGCTGCGCAGGAACGGGCGGGTGGTCTTTTCCCAGCGCACAACGCTCACCCACTGGTTATACAACTTGGGCAGATCTCTCCAGCTGTGTATGATGTTGGCGTAATGCTCGCAGAAGAGCGTTTCCGAGGTCGGACGGACGCACAGTCTGTCCTCGAGCTTTTCATCGCCCCCGTGCGTTACCCAGGCTACCTCCGGCGCAAAGCCCTCAACGTGGTCCTTTTCCTTTTGCAAAAGGCTCTCGGGTATGAACATTGGCATACACACGTTCTCGTGACCTGTTTCCTTGAACATTCCGTCGAGTATTCTCTGAATGTTCTCCCAGATAGCGTAGCCGTAGGGTCTTATTACCATACAGCCCTTTACGCTCGTGTATTCTATCAGCTCCGCCTTCTTTACAATATCCGTGTACCATTTTGCAAAGTCCTCGTCCATCGAGGTTATCTCCTTGACGAGCTTCTTGTCGTTGTTCTTTGCCATTTCTAACACTCCTACCACATAAACTAAGCATTCGGCTTCGGGAAAATCGCGTCCGCCAAAGCGGCCCGCAAAATATGATTCGTTCGCAGACGTTACCCGCCGCCTTATACGGCGCGCACATCGCATACCCTGCTCCGATTTAAACATTTTAATTATACATAAAGGCGGCTTTTTTTTCAACATTTTTTTAAACGCGATTTTATCGCCGCCCGCCGTATATTTTTGTTGAAAAAAGTCCGATTACGATATACAATTTAATAAAGGGTTCAGCTTTAAAATGATTTTTAGGTTATGCTCCCGCCGACAGCGGCGACTGCGGTCGGCGAGAGGCGTTCTTAGGCTGTAAGCCAAAAAATATAAGTAACATCGGGAGGAAAATAAAATGATAAAAAATCTGAGCGCGCATGAGGCTATGCAAAGGCTCATGGACGGGAACAGAAAATACATAAGCTCCGCAACGAATCCCGGGGATATTTCCCCCGAAATAAGGCGCGAAACCTGCGCAAACGGTCAGAAGCCATACGCTATTATTCTCGCCTGCTCCGACTCCCGCGAGATTCCGGAGGCAATTTTCTGCGCCGGCATAGGCGAGCTGTTTGTCATACGCGTTGCCGGAAACGTCATAGACGACCATCAGCTCGGCAGTATTGAATACGCGGCGGACCACCTCGGATGCAGGCTTATAGTAGTCCTCGGTCACGACCACTGCGGAGCGGTAGACGCGGCGATAAATCACGACCCCGACGGTCATATAAAATTTATAACCGACGAGATCTCCCTCGCTATCGGCGGCGAAAGGGACGAGCTTAAAGCCTGCCGCCTTAACGTCGAGCGCAGTGTAAGGCTCATCAAAGAAAATCCCGACGTAATGCGCCTTGAGGACGACGGGCTTGAGGTCGTCGGGGCTGTTTATCACATTGAGGACGGCGGCGTTGAGTTTTTATGACGCGTCGGCGTTCAGGCGTTTTTGAAACGCAGGAGACGGTTTTTATTTTTCCCTGTCAAAATCTGTTCTATGACAAACGGAAGCGAGGAGCGCCGACTCCCCGCTTTTTTATTTTATGTGTATTTTATGTGTTCATTTTTACCGTTACTATAAATCCGTCGATATTGTTTCCGCTTATTTCATACTGCCTGTCCTTCGGGATTGGAACCTCGGTTACGTCGCCGCTTTTTGACGCGGGCACGAAGTATATCTGCCAGTCGTTCATATCAACGTCCCTGTATTCGAGGGGATCCTCCACTCTGTACCCTTTGATTAGCTCGATATACTCCTCCATGCAGAGATCGTATTCCTTCATATATCCGGCGTGAACCTCTCCGACGTACCTTATATGCCACGGCTCGTGATATATTCCGGTTATCTCGGTCTTGTCGCTAGGATAACGGATAATAAAGCCGTATTTTTCGCAGTTTTTTTCTATCCAGCCGTATATGCCCTCGCCGTCGAATTCGGTTATCCCGCCTTCGTCGTCTATCAGAGAAAGGTCGAAGCTGTATCCCGACTGGTGCTCGCTGTATCCGGGTTTATTCACCCACTTGGCGCCCTCTTCCTCGCCCTTTTCCTCTACCTCCTCGTCATACAGCTCGCCTTGCAGAGCCATACTGCGGTAAGCACAGGAGATGATAACGTCGTTATCGCCGACTGCCTTTTTAAAATCCGAAAACATATTGTTCATATGCTCGACGGTAGTCCTGTTCGCCTGCATAACAAGATCGGAAATTTTATATGTTTCGTTATAGCTCTCGCTGAGATTTACAAGCTCCACTCCGTCGCGAAGGCAGGCGTTTTCATTATTTATAAGCGTAAGAAAGCCGTCGTGTATTTCCTCCGATGTTTTTCTCACCATTGTATAATCGTCGGGATAAACGGGGCTGCCGAGAACATTCTGGGCGACCGTTGCCTCTTTCTCAGCCTTGATATTGATTCCGAGGTCTTTGCTGAACACGAACAGCATAACAACCGCCGTCGCGTATATTGCAACCGTAACAGCCGCTAAAAAGGCTCTGCTACCTAAAAAGCCGCCGCGCTTTTGCCGTTTTGCGCGCCCGCGCTCGTACTCGCCGTATTCCTCGTATCCGGCGCGATGTTCTCTGTCGCTCATTTTCGACACCCCCGTTTCTCTTTAATTTAGTATTTGCCTATCAGCCGAGCTTATTTATCAAGCTGAGATGTGCAGTGCGGGCAGCGGGTCGCGTTGATATCGATCTCCGTGCAGCAGAAGGGGCATACCTTTGTCGTAGGCGCGGCCTCCTCCTCTTTCTTCTTTGTGAGCTTTTTGCCAAGCTCGCCGAGCTTTGTGATTCCCTTGATGATAAGGAAAATAACAAACGCCATGATGAGGAAGTTTATCACTGCGGTTATAAACGCGCCGTATCTTATGTCAACGCCGTTGACCGTGGCTACGAGATTTTTAAAATCCACATTGCCGAACAGTCCGATTACAGGAGATATAATGTCGTCGACAAGGGAACTGATGATAGCCTGAAAAGCTGCGCCGATGATAACAGCGACAGCGAGATCAAGCACATTTCCGCGCATTATGAAGTCCTTAAACTCAGTGAAAAATTTTTTCATACCCATTTACCTGCCTTTCTGATATTATTATAAAATTATTTTGTTGAAGGCCTTTTTGCCCTTCTTTATTACAACAAAGCCCCGAGCCTCGATATCCGCTCTGCTTATGGCTGCCGTGGGGTCGGTGACTTTTTTATCATCAAGGCTGACACCGCCCTGTACCACCAGCCGCCTCGCTTCGCTTTTAGACGCCGTGAGCTTTGCTTTAACCATTGCGTCAAGAACCGATATTTCTCCGTTCGTAAAGTCGGACTCCGAAAGCCTTGTTTCGGGCATATTCTCGTTTCCGCTGCCCCCGAATATAGACCTTGCGGCGGTTTGCGCCTTGTCCGCCTCCTCGGTTCCGTGTATGAGCTTTGTAACCTCATACGCCAATATCTCCTTAGCCTTGTTCAGCTCCTGACCCTCGAGCTTTTCAAGCTCCTTTATCTCGTCAAGAGGTATGAAGGTGAGCATCTTTATACAGCGTATCACGTCCGCATCGTCGACGTTTCTCCAGTACTGATAAAAATCGTACGGGCTTGTCTTATCCGGATCGAGCCATACCGCTCCCTTTTCGGTCTTGCCCATCTTCTTGCCCTCGGAATTGAGCAGCAGCTTTATCGTCATTGCGTGCGAATCCTTGCCGAGCTTTCTCCTTATCAGCTCCGTTCCGCCGAGCATATTACTCCACTGGTCGTCGCCGCCGAATTGAAGATTGCAGCCGTACTTTTTAAACAGCACATAGAAGTCGTAGCTCTGCATTATCATATAGTTAAATTCAAGAAAGCTAAGCCCGCGCTCCATTCTCTGCTTGTAGCACTCCGCCGCGAGCATACGGTTTACGCTGAAGTGCGCGCCCACTTCTCTTAAAAGCTCGATATAATTTAAGTCGAGCAGCCAGTCGGCGTTATTTACCATTAACGCCTTG
>CANPZK010000051.1 GCA_947588875.1 uncultured Clostridia bacterium | reverse complement strand
ATTTTAATTTTTATTTTCTTTAATTTTCTTATGAAGGAGAAGGAGAAGGCTCATGAGAAGAGTAGCAGTTACCGGTCTGGGCGCGGTCACGCCCGTCGGGAACAATGTTGAAACGACATGGAATTCTATCAAAGCCGGCAAAAGCGGCATTGACTTTATAACAAAATTCGACACCTCGGAGCTAAAGGTGACGGTAGCCGCCGAGGTCAAGGATTTTGACCCGACCGAGTACGTTGAAAAAAGAGATTTGAGGAAAACCGACGAGTTCACTGTATACGCGGTAGCCGCCGCTCAGCAGGCGGTTGACGACAGCGGAATAATCGGCAATATCGACCCCGAGCGCTTCGGCGTTTACATCGGCTCGGGAATCGGCGGTATGCAGACGTTTTACGCTAATTCCATCGCTATGGACCACAGCGGACCGAGAAAGGTTTCCCCCTACTTTGTTCCTATGATGATAGGAAACATGGCGTCCGGCACGGTCGCCATACGCTTTAAAGCTCAGGGCGTGTGCCTGCCGATAGTCACCGCCTGCGCGACCGGAACGCACTCGATAGGCGAGGCGTTCCACGCGATAAAAAACGGCTACGCCGACGCAATCATTGCAGGCGGCGCAGAGGCGGCGGTCACTCCGCTTACGATAGCCGGATTTTCAAGCTGTAAGGCTCTCACCACGAGAAACGACCCGAAAACCGCCTGCGTACCATTTGACAAAAGGCGCGACGGCTTTGTAATGGGCGAGGGCTCGGGAATAGTTATCCTTGAGGAATACGAGCACGCGGTCGCAAGGGGAGCTAAGATATACGCCGAGATCTGCGGATACGGAAACAGCTGCGACGCTCACCACGTCACCGCTCCCGACCCGGAGGCGGAGGGCCCCGCAAGGGCTATACGCGCCGCCGTGAGCGAGGCGGAAATACCCGCCGACGGCAAGATTTACATCAACGCGCACGGCACAAGCACCCTGGCAAACGACAAAACGGAAACGCTCGCCATAAAAAAGGCGTTCGGCGAGAGGGCGAAGGAGCTTTTCATCAGCTCCACAAAATCAATGACGGGTCATATGCTCGGCGCGGCGGGCGGCACAGAGGCCGTTCTGTCCGTGCTAGCGCTGAAGGAGGGCATACTCCCGCCGACCGTCGGATATGCCGAGCCGGACGAGGAATGCGACCTCAACTATATACCCAACGCCGCAATAAAGCAGGACGTGGATTACGCAATGTCGACCTCGCTCGGCTTTGGCGGACACAACGCCTGCATAGTTTTCAAAAAGCCATAAAGCAAGGAGAATGATCATGTCTATGTTTGACTTTGAACAGATAAAGGAGCTTATCGGCTCCATTGACAATTCGGGAATCACCTCGTTTGAAATAAAGGGCAGCGACGGGGAAAGGCTCGTTATCAAAAAGGAGATAAAGCAGGAGATAATCTCCGCTCCGGCTCCGCTTGCCGAGGCTAGCCCTGCCGCCCCTGCTCCGGCATCTCCCGCCGCGCAGGAGAGCGCCGCTCCCGCCGAGCCTGAGGAAAATTACAGGATTATACCGTCCCCGATGGTCGGCGTGTTTTACTCCGCGCCCTCCCCGGATTCGGAGCCTTACGTCAAGGTCGGTCAGAGCGTAAGCAGCGGCGACGTTGTTTGCATAATAGAGGCGATGAAGCTCATGAACGAGGTTCCCGCGACCGAAAGCGGCGTAATTGCCGAGATATGCGTGAACAACGGCGACATTGTGGAGTACGGTCAGCCGCTGTTTAAAATCAAGTAACAGGAGCGTTTTTTATGAACCAGGAAGAAATAAAGAAGATAATCCCGCACCGCGACAATATGCTGCTTGTTGAGGAGGCCGAGGTGATAGACGAGGTCACCTCGCGCGGAAAAATCACTATCAGGGGCGACGAGTTCTTTTTAAAGGGACATTTTCCGGGCAATCCGGTTGTTCCGGGCGTTATTCTCTGCGAGATGATGGCTCAGGCGAGCTGCGTCCTCCTCGGCGAAAAGGCCAAGGGCAAGACCCCGTTTTTTACAAAAATGGACAACGTAAAGTTTAAGAACACCGTTCGTCCGGGCGACACCCTTGAATCGGAGTGTACCCTGACAAGGAGCCGCGGCGCGTTTTATTTTGTCAGCGCAAAGGGATATGTGGACGGAAAGCTCTGCGTCAGCGCCGATTTAGCCTTTGCCCTTGTCGACGACGACAAGGCGTAAATATATAACGACCGCGCTCGGCGCACAGGTCGCGCGGCGGCGTTTTTGTGACGGGGTGTCTGCTTCTTTTGCAGGTTCGCCCCTAAATAAGCGCGCTCCGCAAAATTTCATCACTGTCATTCATTTTTCACTATTACATACGGAGGCAATGCAATGTTCTCTAAAATTTTAATCGCTAACAGGGGCGAGATCGCCGTAAGAATAATAAGAGCCTGCCGCGAAATGGGCATTTCAACAGTCGCCATTTACAGCGAGGCAGACAAGTCCGCCATGCACGTTCAGCTTGCGGACGAGAGCTACTGCATAGGCGGCTCGCAGGTTGCGGACAGCTATCTTAATATGGCTGCAATCCTTTCCGCCGCGGTTGTGTCCGGCGCTCAGGCTATCCACCCGGGCTACGGCCTTTTGAGCGAAAACGCAAAGTTTGTTTCTCTCTGCGAGCAGTGCAAGATAGAATTTATCGGGCCGAGCTCCGAGATGATAACGCTCCTCGGCAACAAGGACACCGCCCGAAAAACGATGAGAGAGGCGGGCGTGCCGGTAACGCCGGGCTGCGACGTTGTCGAGGATATAAACGAGGCTAAAAAAGAGGCTGAAAAAATCGGTTTCCCTCTCCTTATCAAGGCGAGAAGCGGCGGCGGCGGCAGAGGCATACGCCTTGTCAACAGCATGGACGAGTTTGAAAACGCCTTTCTCTCCGCCTCCGGCGAGGCTGAGCTTGCGTTCGGCGACGGCGCCGTATATATGGAAAAATATTTAAAGCCCGTTAAGCACATTGAGATGCAGATACTTTGCGACAAGTACGGCAAGGTCATCTGCCTTGGCGAGCGCGAATGCTCCGTTCAGAGAAAGAACCAGAAGCTCATTGAAGAGAGCCCGTCCCCGGCTATTACCCCGGAGATACGCCAAAAAATGATGGAGGCTTCGGTCAAGGCAGCTCACGCCGTCAATTACTGCAACGCCGGAACCGTGGAGTTCCTGCTCGACAGCGACAAGAACTTCTACTTTATGGAGATGAACACCCGGCTCCAGGTGGAGCACGCCGTGACTGAAATGGTGGTCGGCATAGACCTTGTGCAGTGGCAGATAAGAATAGCCGCCGGCGCTAAGCTCACTCTTGAGCAGGACAGGGTGTTTATGCATGGAAACGCCATTGAGTGCAGGATAAACGCCGAAAATCCCGACAAGGGCTTTATGCCGAGCTGCGGCACTATAACTCGCCTTCACGTTCCCGGCGGCCCCTGTGTTCGCTTTGACAGCGCCATATATCAGGACTACACCGTGCCGCCGTTCTACGATTCCATGATAGGAAAGCTCATTGTCCAGGCGAGGGGCAGGGAGCAGGCGATACGCAAAATGAAGATGGCTCTAAGCGAGCTTAATATTCACGGCGTGGAGCACAACCGCGATCTCCAGATTGAGATTTTATCCGATCCCGATTTTGTGTCGGGGGAATACACGACGGATTTTATGGAGAGGTTCGAGGCGAAAAAGCGCGGCGAGGATATATGACCGCTCGGCGTAAGCGGGCGCTTGTTTGGCTTATTTACTGATTTTTATGCCTATGGCATTCTTTGCGGTTCATTCCGCTTGGGGAGTGTCATAGGTTATTTTTATAGCGGAGGTCGGGCTGCCGTGCGGCTCGTTTTTACCCTCTGCTGCGCAGGGCTTGGGGTTCGGGCGGCGACCGGCGCGGCGCAGCCGCGCGGAAAAACGCGGCGGCCGGCTTCGGGCACGGCGGGCGGATCGCTTTGCCCGACCTTTGGGCGGCTTGCCTCGGTTTCGGTTCGCGACCCCGCCGCGTTTTTCGGCAAATTTCCGCCGGAGGCGGAAATTTGCGGTCGCCGCCCGAACCCCCTGTTCCCCGCTCAAACCCGTATGGGCACTCTGCACGGCAGCCCCGATTTTCCCCGTATAAAAATTTCTTTTTTATAATATCCGCCTAAACGATTGTATATTTTTGCGCTTTGCAGTATAATAGAATTTACACAGTATATGCTTTAAGCAATGTGCCATCTTTTTAAAGGGATTGTGACAAATGTTTAATAACGATCTGTTTACATTTTTAAAACCAAAAAACGAGCTCGAGCAGACAAGCGAGGGCATAGACGTAGAATACACGCCCGAGGTGCCGGAGGCAATGTGGGTCAAATGCCCAAAGTGCAAGGCTCTGCTCCTCACGGCGGACCTTGAGGCAAACCACAAGGTCTGCGGAAAATGCGGATACTATCTCCGCCTTTCGGCGCGCGAGCGCATATCAATGCTGATCGACGACCACTGCTTTGAGGAGCTCGACAGCGACCTCACGTCAGAAAATCTGCTCGCCTTTCCCGATTACGACGCAAAATTAAACGGAGCGAAGCACAAAAGCGGCGAAAACGAATCGGTCGTTACGGGAGTTGCCGAGATAGGCGGCTGCAAAACCGTGCTGGGAGCGATGGATTCCGGATTTATGATGGGCAGTATGGGAACCGTTACGGGTGAAAAAATAACGCGCGCGTTTGAATACGCAACAGAGCACCGCCTGCCCGTCGTTATGTGTACCGTATCGGGCGGAGCGAGAATGCAGGAGGGCATACTCTCGCTTATGCAGATGGCAAAAACGAGCGGAGCGGTAAAGCGCCACAGCGACGCGGGTCTTTTGTACATCACGGTTTTGACGGATCCGACCACGGGCGGAGTCACGGCGAGCTTCGCCATGGAGGGCGACATTATACTCTCCGAGCCGAACGCGCTCGTTGCGTTTGCCGGTCCGAGGGTTATCGAGCAGACGATAAGACAAAAGCTGCCAAAGGATTTTCAAACTGCGGAATTTGTCGAGGAAAAGGGTTTTATCGACGCTGTGGTACCGAGGAAGGATTTGAAGGCGACGATAGCAAAACTCCTCAAAATGCACGAATAAGCTGCGGCTTCACCCGAAAGGAGAGGAAATATTATGAGCGCATTTGACAAGGTAACAATAGCGAGATCAAACAACAGACTCACGTCTGTCGATTATATAAACAGCCTGTTCGGCGATACCTTTTTTGAGCTTCACGGCGACCGCCGCTTTGCCGACGACAAGGCGGTCATCGGCGGCATAGGTATGCTCAGGGACGATATGCCCGTAACGGTTATCGGTCTTGAAAAGGGCAGAGGCACAAAGGAAAGAATGGAGCGCAACTTTGGTATGGCTCATCCCGAGGGATACCGAAAGGCTCTGCGTCTGATGAAGCAGGCGGAAAAATTCCACCGCCCCGTTTTATGTCTTGTTGACACGAGCGGAGCCTTCTGCGGAATCGGCGCGGAGGAGCGCGGTCAGGGACAGGCGATAGCCGAAAACCTTATGGAGATGATGACGCTTAAAACGCCCATTCTCTCTATCCTGATAGGAGAGGGCGGCAGCGGCGGCGCGCTCGGTCTTGCCGTTGCAAACGAGGTATGGATGCTTGAAAACGCCGTTTACTCCGTTATAAGTCCCGAGGGCTGCGCGAGCATATTGTGGAAGGATCCCGAAAAAACGGCTTATGCCGCGGAATGTATGCGCATGACCGCGCAGGATCTGTTTAAGCTAAAGGTCATCGAGAGGGTAATAAGAGAGCCAAAGACGGTCGAAAGCAAGATGTTCGACAGCCTGCGCGGGATAATCGCGGCGACCTTCGACCGCTACAACGAGATGTCAACTCAGGAGCTGCTCGACAGCCGTTATAACCGCTTTAGAGTTCTCGGCAACAACGTAACTCCGCTTGAGCCGGTTTTAGAGGAAAAGCCTCAGCCGGAGCTGTGATAATATTTTTTATTTATATTCGTATTCGACATAATTTTAACTTTAAAAATCGCGCCATTCCCTGTTTTCCCGGGAGTGGCGCTTTGCACGGGTGATAAAAATGAAAATAGTTCTTACCGACGTGATAACAATAACAAACGGGGAGGACGATCTCTCGCTCGCGCCGCTGCGGGAGCTTGGCGAGATAATCGCCTATCCGCTGACGGACTACGAGGAGATACCGGCGCGCATAAAGGACGCAGACGCTGTTATATGCAACAAAACGCGCCTTGACAGCACGAGTCTCGCGGGAGCCGAAAATTTAAAATATATCGGTCTATGGGCGACCGGCTTTGATAACATCGACGTCGCTTACTGCCGCAAAAACGGCATAACCGTCTGCAACGCGGGCAGCTACTCGACGAGCGCCGTAGCCCAGCATACCTTTGCGCTCATTCTTGAGCATTACAGCAAAGTCGGCGCTTATAGCGGCTTTGTTCGCGGCGGCGGCTGGAAAAAGAGCCCCACGTTCTCGCCCATTGCATACAGGACAAACGAGCTTGCCGGCAAGACCCTCGGCATAGTCGGCTACGGCACGATAGGCAGGGCGGTCGCGAAAATCGCGCGCGCGTTCGGAATGGACGTTCTCGCCTTTAACCGCAGCGGTGAAACGGACGAGTTTGCGCAATACGCTCCGCTTGACCGGCTCTTATCCGAAAGCGATATTGTGACGGCGCACTGTCCTCTGAACGACGACAGCAGGCTAATGTTCAACGCGCGCACATTTTCTCAGTTTAAAGAGGGCGCCCTATTTATAAACACTGCGAGGGGCGGGCTTGTTGACGAGCAGGCGCTTAAAGACGCTGTGCTGTCAGGTCATTTGAGCGGCGCCGCGATAGACGTGCTTTATCCCGAGCCGATGTCCGACGGCTGTGTGCTTTCCGGCGTTGAGCGGATAACGATAACGCCGCACGTCGCTTGGGCTCCGATTGAGACGCGCCGCAGACTTTTGTCGATAGTCTGCGAAAATATAAGGGCGTTTTGCAGCGGAGCGCCGCAGAATGTTGTGGGCGATTAGGCGGTTGATACGTTTCAGCCGCCGCGCCGACTCGTTTATCCTATGCGCTTAACGCGGGATTGGTTCGGGGCGGCGCCCGCCGCCTTCCCGCCTCCGGCGGAAAGGCGGCAAAAAATGCGGCGAAAAAAACTGTGCGGCGGGGGCAATGCCTTCCCCGCCGCATTTTTCCGGTCCGCTGCGCGGACCCGGGCGCCGCCCCGAACCCCTGCCTCGCGAACAAACCCATCGCGGCAAAGGGCGCGGCAGTCCAAGTCCGCAAAAACACCTGCCGTATTGCCTGTTATACCAATCATATTATTTTACCATATATTATTTCTTAACGGCTATCCTTCCGCCGCAGGTACACCTATACCGCTCCGGCCGCTTCACAAGCGCGCTTCGCTTGTATCTGTGAAACTCCCTGCCGCATTTCCGGCACACCAGAATATACGGCGCATTTAATCGCATCTCATCTGCTCTCTCGCTTTTTCCGGTTCGCCTTATCTGCTGACCGGTCGCGTCGCCGAGCAGTTTTGCATATGCGCTCCACAAACTGCCGTGATTGGAACAGCCGTCGCAGGTGTGCAGTACCTCGTGAGCTATCACGTTTTTAACGCCTGCCTCGTCTGAAAGCACAAACTCCGATAACACTATCTTATATTCCCCGCTCTTCTGCTTCTCGCAGGTGCCGAGTATCGTCCTTCGGCGCGAGTTTATAAAAACGTGAGGGATTATCCTGTCAGACACGGGAATGTTGAGCGACCTTGCGAGCTTTACAGTCCGCTCAAGTATCGCGTCAAGCTGCCGGTCGGACAAATTTTGCGTTTTGCCGCTTAAAGCACCGCAATTATCAAATCCTTTTTCTTCTTTATCCATTATTAATCGCGCGGAACCGTATAAAGTCCCGCGCGTTTTTCGCCTCCGTGCTATTCTCTTATCGGCATTATCGTGCCGCCGCCGACAACAACGTCGTCGCTGTATAACACGACCGCCTGTCCCGGCGTTATCGCCCGCTGCGGCTCGTCAAACTCGACCATTATCGTATCCTCGTCGATTGGATGCACGACCGCCTGCGCCTCGCTCTGACTGTAGCGCGCCTTGGCGGTCACTCTCATCGGCGATAGGAGCTTATCGACGGCTATCAAATTTATGTTGCTGGCGTAAAGCCGCCTCGTGAACAGATCCTCGTTTTCGCCGAGCAGCACCTCGCCCGTTTTCGCGCTTTTCTCAAGCACATATATCGGGTGGGCGTAGCTTATTCCCAGCCCCTTGCGCTGACCGACGGTATAGTGGATTATACCCTTGTGTCTGCCGAGCACCGTGCCGTCCTTATAGACAAAATCGCCCTGCTTTGACTTTACGCCGAGCGTGTTCTCAAGAAATCCTGCGTAATCGCCGTCCGGCACAAAGCATATGTCCTGGCTGTCGCGCTTTTTCGCGTTGATAAGCCCCTTTTCAAGCGCAATATCCCGCGCGCGCTCCTTCGTTATTTCGCCCATGGGAAAGAGCGTATACTCAAGCTCATGCTGAGTCAGGACGTAGAGGACGTATGTCTGATCCTTTTTCGCGTCCTCTGACTTTTTCAGGAGATAACGCCCGCTCGCGCTGTCGTACTCTCTTTTCACATAGTGACCCGTGGCTATCATATCGTATTCGAGCAGATTCGCCCTTTGCAGGAGCCTTGAAAACTTTATGTGCCGGTTGCACTCAATGCAGGGATTAGGCGTTAGCCCGTTTATATAGTCGTCGGCAAATTTGCCTATGACCTTCTCCCTGAACGCGTCGCTGAAGTTAAAGACATAGTGGTCTATGCCGAGCTTGTAGGCGACGCGGCGCGCGTCGTCCACATCGTCGAGCGAACAGCAGGTTTTATCCTCGACGCCTATATCCTCGTTGCTGTAAAGTCTGAGCGTCGCCCCGCAGACGTCATATCCCTGTTCAAGCAACAGCGCCGCCGCGACCGAGCTGTCAACGCCGCCGCTCATGGCGGTCATCACTCTGTTATTCATAAACCGACCTCTTAAAAATCACGAAAATTCAAGGGCATTTGGCGTAAATTCATTATTTTTGATTGCCCATTGTTTTTACGAGAACCGCCTTCTGCGCGTGCAGACGGTTTTCCGCCTCTTCAAATATCTCGTCCGCGTGAGCCTCGAATACCTTTTCGGTTATTTCCTCCTCGCGGTGAGCGGGCAGACAATGCTGTACCATGCACTCCTCGTGAGCCGCCGCCATAAGCTCATCGTTGATCTGATACCCCTCGAACGCCTTTCTTCTCTTTGCCGCCTCGCTCTCCTGACCCATAGACGCCCAAACGTCCGTGATGAGCACGTCTGCGTTGACTGCCGCGTCTATCGGCTTGCGGTGCAGCTCAAAGCAATCGTATCCCGCGGCAAAATCAAGTATCTCCTGCGGAGGCTCGTAGCCCTCGGGACACGCAACGGATACCGCCATGCCCGTTTTCAGTCCGCCGACGATCAGCGAATTCATCATATTGTTGCCGTCGCCTATGAAGCACATTTTGTGTCCCTCAAGCGTACCCTTGAATTCACGAATGGTCATTAAATCCGCGAGCACCTGGCACGGGTGGCAGAAGTCCGTAAGCCCGTTTATAACCGGTATGGAGCCGTAGGTCGCCAAGTCCTCGACCTCCTTCTGCTCAAACGTCCTTATCATAATTCCGTCAAGGAAGCGCGAGAGAACTCTCGCCGTGTCCTGCACCGGCTCGCCTCTGCCTATCTGCATATCGTTCGCCGACAAAAACAGCGGGTTGCCGCCAAGCTGGTACATTCCCACCTCAAACGACACTCTTGTCCTTGTGGATGCCTTTTGGAATATCATTCCGAGGCTTTTGCCCTCGAGGTGCTTGTGCGAGATGTTGTGCTTCTGCTCATATTTGAGCTGATCCGCAAGGTTCAAAATCTCGATTATTTCCTCGCCGCTCAGGTCGAGGAGCTTTAATAAATGCTTCATGTGTATTTTCCTTTCGGTTTGATTTTATTTTTATATATTTAATATATTAATATTTATATCTTTATGCTTTGTTTGGGTTTGTAGGCTGTCGCGGCGCCCGCTTATACTATGTGCGTGAGGAGCGTCGGGTTCGGGCGGCGACCGGCGCGGCGCAGCCGCGCGGAAAAACGCGGCGGCGGCAGGTCTTTTCCTCTGTTTGGGGCAGTCCTCCCGCCGCGTTTTTCGTCCCCTTTCCGCCGCAGGCGGAAAGGGGACGGTCGCCGCCCGAATCCCCGTCTCCCGCTCAAAGCATCTGCGGCGCACCGGCGCGACAGCTCCCTGCAAACAAAGCGAAGTTTCAAACAGGAACTCGAATCATATCGCGCCCTCAAGTATCTCAAGTCCCCTGTCAATATCCTCATAGGAAATATTGAGTGGGGGCAAAAGGCGCACAAGATTTTTCGCCGTCAGCACGAGAAGCCCGTTTTCAAGGCACTTCTCGACCACCTCGCGGGCGTTGTCCTTTTCAAGCACAATGCCTATCATCATGCCCAGCCCGCGAACGTCGGAAACGCCGTTCATCTTCAAAATTTTACCCTTTATATACTCGCCCTTTTCCCTTACGGCTTTAAGGAAATCCGGGTCGCCGACTCTCTTTAGAACCTCTATCGAGCCGGCGCACACCACCGGATTCCCTCCGTAGGTTGTGGCGTGAGTGCCGGGTGTAAGCACGGCGGAGAGCCTTTCGCTGCACATACAGGCGCCGAACGGAAGTCCGCCGCCGAGACCCTTTGCCGAGGTGAGAATATCCGGCTCTATGCCGTAGCTTTCAAAGCAGTACAGAGTCCCCGTCCTGCCGACTCCGGTCTGCACCTCGTCGATTATAAGACAGAGGTCGTTCTCCCTGCAAAGGCGCTCAACGGCAAGGACAAAATCCTTGTCGAGGGGCATAACGCCGCCCTCGCCCTGAATAAGCTCCATCATAACGGCGCAGGTTTTGCCGCAGATAAGGGAGCTTACGCTGTCGATGTTGTTCGCCTCCGCAAATACAAAGCCCTCGGTAAAGGGAAAGAAGTAGTTGTGGAAAACGTCCTGACCGGTTGCGGCGAGCGTCGTTACGGTTCTTCCGTGGAAGGAGTTTTTAAGAGAGATTATCTCGTTCCTGCCGTCGCCGTAATTGTCAAAGCTGTACTTTCTCGCGAGCTTTATCGCGCACTCGTTGGCTTCCGCGCCCGAGTTTGAAAAGAACACCTTTGAGAAGCCCGTCTTTTCGCAAAGCAGCTTGGCGCACTCCACCTGAACGGGGCTTGTATAGAGATTTGAAATATGCTGAAGCCTGCCCGCCTGTTCGCTTACAGCCTTTACCCAGCCGTCGTCGCACCAGCCGAGGGAATTTACGCCTATGCCGCTCGTAAAGTCTATGTACTCCCTGCCGTCGCAGTCGAGCGCGCGAGAGCCTTTTCCGCTTTCGAGCGCGGCGTTAAAGCGCCCGTAGGTATTCATTATATATTTTTTTTCGTCGTTTTTTATCTTATCAAATTTCATCTTCGTTTCCCTCCGTATCAAAGGCATAAACAGTGAGGTCGCCGCATTTTTTCCAGCCTATCGACGGCCAGAACGACTGACCTAACTCGTTGTCCCTGAAAACAAAAATATGGGTCTTGCTTATGCCGTCCTCCTTGAGCTTTTCCACCGCGCGCCGAGCCATCGCCCTCGCTATTCCGTGCCGTCTGTATTCGGGCAGCACCGCCATGTGATGTATAAATCCCCGCCTGCCGTCGTGACCCGCGAGAACCGTGCCGACTATCCTGCCGTCCATAATCGCCACCTGGCTCATGCCCTCGTTGCGCTTTAGATATTTTTCGAGGTTTTCGCGGCTGTCCGCGCGGCTGAGCGCCCTTTTGGTCGTTATCTGCCACAGGGCGTAAACCTCGTCATATTGACTTATTTCCATGCTGACTATTTCCATAGCTCATCACCAATCAATAAAACATCGTTCCTATACCTTCGTCGGAGAACATCTCGATAAGTATGGAGTGCTTTATCCTGCCGTCTATAATATGGGCGCGCTTTACTCCCTGCCTTACCGCCTCAACACAGCATTCTATCTTGGGAATCATTCCGCCGCTGATTATCTTCTCCTTTTTCAGGCTCGGCACATCGCTTACGTTCACGACCGGTATAAGGGTGTTCTCGTCCTCCTTGTCGCGCAGCAGGCCTCTTATATCGGTCATAAGTATCAGCTTGCACGCCCCAAGCTTCGCGGCTATCTCAGCCGCCGCTATGTCGGCGTTTATGTTGAACACCTCGCCCTTGTAGCCGCCCGCTATTGTGGAGATTATCGGCACATAGCCGTCCTTTATCAGATCCTTTATGGGTTTTGTGTTTACCTCTCTTATCTCTCCGACAAAGCCGAGGTCCTCCGCTGACAGCATCTTTTCCGCCATCAGCATTCTTCCGTCGAGGCCGCAAAGCCCCATCGCCTTGCCGCCCTGCATCTCAAGGTGCTGAACGAGGCTCTTGTTTACCTTTCCGGCGAGTACCTGCTGAACTATATCTATCGTTTCCCCGTCGGTCACTCTCATGCCGCCGATAAATTCGCTCTGCTTGCCGATTTTTTTGAGCATCGAGCTTATCTCCGGCCCGCCGCCGTGTACCAGCACTACGTTTATGCCTACAAGCTGCATCAGCACTATGTCGCTCATTACCGCGCTCTTCAGCTCGGGGCTTATCATGGCGTTTCCGCCGTATTTTACCACTATCGTTTCACCCGAATATTTCTGTATATACGGGAGCGCCTGCACGAGCACCTGCGCTTGATTTTCTTTGTTGTTGTCCATAGCTTTTCGTCCTTGTTAATTATATTTCGTTTATATTTTAATTATATTTTCCCTTGTTTTTCTTCCGTCTCGCCGCCGAATAAATTCTATCCGCAACAGCTAAATTCTCCTCCAATCCTTTTCGCCGAAAGTATATTTTTCCTTACTCTTGAAGCTTATCGTAGAGCTTAAATTTTGAATTAAAATAAATCTTTAGGCGAGAGGGTGGAGGTGCAGGAGGCATCGCCAATGAGCGCCGCCGAATAAATTCTATCCGCAACAGCTAAATTCTCCTGCAATCCTTTTCGCCGAAAGTATATTTCACCTTAACCCTTGAAGCTTATCATAGAGCTTGAATTTTGAATTAAAATAAATCTTTAAGCGAGAGGGTGGAGGCGCAGGAGGCATCGCCAATGAGCGCCGCCGGATAAATTCTATCCGCAACAGCTAAATTCTCCTCCAATCCTTTTC
>CANPZK010000050.1 GCA_947588875.1 uncultured Clostridia bacterium | reverse complement strand
TCTCCCCAGAAAAATCTTCAATTATCGCTCGTCTGCCGAACTTTTCCAAAGTGTCCTATTTGATATTGCAATTTAGTTTCAGGTGATTTTGTCGAAAAATGTGAATTTTGTATTGACAAAAAATATAATAAATTATAAAATAATGTTGAGAGGAGTGTTATCTTCTCACATAAACCCTTATACAGTTGCCCACTACTCGTTTTACGCGGTAGTGGGCGGCAATTTTCTATATATACCTATCGGGCATTCGGTAATAAGAGTTAGATTCAAAACGAAAGACTTATTTTGGGGAGAAAAATGCTCTATATCAATTGACATCGCAGAAACGCCCTTATAGAAATCAATCAAAGTTCCTTGATTTCATTTATGTATTCGAGTATAATAAAATTGTTGAATTTATAGGTGACGGGGGCAAGACAAATGGAAAACAACAAAATTGAAGACCCGATAAATAGAGCGTTTGATATTGCAAATTTGCAATATAAAATAAACGAACGGCAGACTATCATAAACAACTACATTGGTTTTGGCGTTCTGGATCGCAGTAACGTCATAGGCAAGATAAAAGACCTGCGCAAAACCGATACTACGGTCGGTGCGGTGTATGTTACCCAACTGGCTACCGCACCTTCAATACCGCTTGATAATTGTCTCGACCACCAACTTATCAATGAGCTGCAAGCACAAATCAACATTCTGCAAACTGAACTGCTTCAAAAACAGAAAGAGGAGCTCGAAGCCCATACCCACCCTTAATTTAATCGGAAAAGATTAAGTAATCAACCATCAGGAGGTATCATATCGGGTGCTGGAGCGGCGATATTGCTTTGACGCGAGCGGCTAAATTTCCTCACTTCGAGAAGTACTTGTCAGAATATGAGGGTGTTGCTAATCGCACATTATGTCAAATCATACTCGGGTAGCTTCCAATGAATTAAAACTTATTGTAATTAATGGATTTGCGATGCCATAACCCACAAAATTAATCGAACGTATTATAAAAAAACGCGATTTCATCCGATTCAATTATTTTCGGCTTCTTCACCGACTCTGGCATCATTGCCTACACCGTTCTCAACATGAACAAGGCTGACGGAGGCAATCGTAATTTAATCCCCGTGTTATCTACGTCGACTGTTGTTGCGTCATAGGCGTGGACAAGCTGACTTAGATGGGAAATCGCGTTCAAAAAGATTCCCTGCGACACAGCAGACTGTAAAGGAAATGAAATTCTATGGCGTTTATGTATTACTTGCCTGACGAGACTGGTCAGAAAATAGAATATACTACCGATTCTAATTCAGTGATTATTATTGGTGCAAATGGTTCAGGAAAAAGCAAACTGGGTGCTTGGATAGAGCAACAAGACTTACAAAATGTTCATCGAATCAGTGCTCAAAGAAATTTAAACTTTAATGAAAATTTACCTTTAAAAAATCTATCCCAAGCTGAACACCAGCTTTTTTATGGAACGGATGATTCATCAAGAAATGACAAGGAATATCGCTGGGATTGGGGAAAATATACCACCACACTAATCAATGACTTTGATGATGTACTTTCGACGCTCATTGCACTAAAAAACATAGAAAATGATGAATTTATTAAGCAATATAAAGAAAGATACGCGAGCAATCATATACCAGATCCTCCTTTTACAGCAATTGATAAGCTAATTGAAATATGGAATGCAATATTTTCACAAAGACATTTGAAATATGAAGATTCTAAGTTTTTTGCCTGCTTATCTCAAAACGACAAAACAGTAGAGTATAGCTCTACCCAGATGAGCGATGGTGAAAGAGCAGTCCTTTACTTAGCGGCACAGGTGTTATGTGTTCCGGAAAATAAAACATTAATAATTGATGAGCCCGAAGTCCATTTGCATCGTTCAATTATGAATCGACTATGGAAAAACCTTGAATTCTCTCGCCCCGACTGCCTTTTCATATATATTACCCACGATACACAGTTTGCCTCAATGCATGGAAATGCAGATAAGATTTGGATTAAGGAATTTGACGGAACAAATTGGAAACTTGAAAAAATCGAGAGCAACGATTTACCGGAGGAATTACTATTCGACATACTGGGGAGCAGAAAGCCGGTGCTGTTTGTAGAAGGAGAAAGGAACAGCTACGATACGCAGTTATATGCAGCTTTATATCCAAAATATTATGTTATTCCCTGCGGCAGTTGTACCCAGGTTATTGCTCGAACAAAAGCATTTAAGAATAGCCTTACACTTCATCATTTTCAAGTGTACGGGATTATTGATCGTGATTATCGATCGGATTATGAAATCTCAAAGTATAAAAATGATAATATCTATACCATTGATGTTGCTGAAGTAGAAAATTTGTTCCTTGTTGAAGAACTGATTCGACTGATTGCGGTTCATTTGGGTAAAAATCCTGACAAAGTGTTTGACGATATAAAATCATATGTAATCCGCGAACGTTTTTCGAAACAAATGGAAAAACAAATCTGTCAAAGTGTAGTGGCTCAACTCAAATACCTGCTTTCGTCCGCTGAAGTGTCTACAAAAAGTGAGAAGGATGCAAAAAGAAGTTTGGATGAGACAATTTCCAAAATTAATTATGAGCAGACTAAAATCGAACAAAATTCAAAGTTCAAAGAGGCGTTGGATAGCAATAATTATAGAATGATTTTAAAGGTGTTTAATGAAAAATCTTTGTCAACTTCCATTGGACACTATATCAGTTTGACAGATAAAACGTATTGTGACACTGTAATTGCGCTTTTGAATGGGGCAAAACATGACGAAATAGTTACGGCAATATCTCCGTATTTACCTACAGAAATCCCGCGATAAAAGAGGCGGCGCATCATGAAAATAAAAGCATATCAAGAAAGGTTATTGCCGACCTCAACTTAACAAAAATCAATTTTTAAATTTATAGCCTTTTTATTTATTTATAAAAAATTTTGTGTTTTATTTGCAAAGCGGCAGATGATGCTCTTTGTGCATTAACAGTTGTTCATACTTACACAAAGTCTTACCATTGTCTGTAAATTTAAATGTAGGATTACAGGCTTTAGATGATATGTTCGGCAAGTTAATGTATATGTATTTGCCGAATGGCGATAATTGGATTGAACATTTAGATATACTAGGCGCAGGAAGAATAAATTCTGAAAGTCGTTTCAAAAAACTAAACGAATACTACTCAGAACTTTTGGCCGGTTATTCGGCGGCAGATATATGTGTTGCCTCTGAAGAATACTATAAGGCAATGAAGTTGCTGGGCGGTTCCAGTATTAGTCCAAAAGTTTTAGTGCTATTGAAATTGATAGATGGATATGTTGGAATTCCAGTAATAAATATGATATAAATAATATGTCATTCCCTCGCAGTATTAATCTCTCTGGGCAGCATGTTGAAGTATCAATCCCTGCGACAAAGGCAGAGAAATCTGCGCTGGTTGCTGTATGAAGTCTATATGCGAACGATGACGCCAATACGAAAGCCGAGTTTAAATTTATGGTTCGTTGGGATGGCTTATAATCCTTAAAAATTTTACATCTATGGTGGAATACTCAGTCTACAGATCTTACTATTACCCATGTTGGAACAGTACTTGCGCATAAAAACGCTCGTCGTTGTGCACTACCATTTCGGAACTTTCTTTGCCAACTTAATGGCAACAAAAAATCGGATGGATTATGTTTTATTAATAATACGGATAATGTAGATACGCTATGTTATCATAAGCTTAAAGGAAATCATGGATAAAGGCGGTTGAGAAAATCATCAAATGTTACCAAATGAAAGAGAAAATTACCTAGTTAAGCAACAAGAAAAGTTTTTAAAAAATATTGACTCGAGAATTCTTGTTGAGAAAATTAGAAGGTTTAGATCATTGAATTTCAAGAACATGGAAATATCTGAAATAGCGAATGCTATCTCAGATGTGTTACTTTGGAATGGAGTATTTTATTATATTCCTAATCTAGATACATATCCTATTGGTATACCTTTTTTCAGAATTAGAAAACTTAATGGAAGTTCAATTCCTAATGATAATTTACGTGTATATAAAGATTTTTGGGAACCACCTGAGTCATGTGTTAAAGCAGAAGGAAGATTAAACAAAAAAGGAGAGTCTCTTCTATATGTTACACCGGGAGATCCTAAAGTTCCTTTAGAATAATTGCATATTGCCGAAGGGGAATATTATGCATTAATTAAATATGTTTCATTAGACTATATAAAAGTGAATATAATTGGAGGACAATACAATTATAGCAATATAGGAATTGCAGATTCTACCGCTATATTGAATAATGAACTTTATAATGATTTTTTAAGAGATGAGTTTAGCAGAGATGTAGGAAAAGGGACAGAATATCTCTATAAAATTTCTGAAATTATAGCAAAAGAGTATTTTGATTTGCCGCCTGAAGTTATTCAAGATGCGTGGGCCTATATTTCTGTCCAAAACAAACAGAAATATAATGTATGTTTTAGACCCGAAATCGCGCATAAATTGTTAGAATTACAAGGTGCATTAATTTGTAAAAAAGGAAAAACCGATGATATATGTGTATACTGTATAGCGTTAGGATTGGAGAATGAAAATATTGTAAAGTATTATCCTTTGGGCTCGGAAGAGCAAAAAAATGTATTTCCAGAAATATTTGTATAAAGTATGAGCGTGATTTTAATTATCTTGCAAATATTTATAATAATGGCATGATTGTTACAATGACTACAACTAAAAAAGACTGCATTTTAGCTAAAAATGAATTGCAGTATATTAACAATCAAATTCCAATAATTGCGCTCTTGAGTGAATTTTTAAGTTGCTAAATTATTGCTTATAGGAGGATATGTAATTGAATGATATTATAACTTGGTGCAATGCAAATAATGGATTTCTAACTGCGGTATTGTCGGTCGTTGGATTGCTGTTAAGTATAATTGCAATAACAGTTTCGATTAATGCAGCTAGGTTGCCTTACAAGAAGAAACTGAAGCTGTCCTCATCTATGGATGTGCGTTTTGAAAAAGTGAACGACAAGGTAAAAAGCAAAATAGTTGGAATATCAGTGAATGCGGCAAATATAGGCTCACGAAATATTAATATTACATATTTAGGAATTATGGTTAAAGATAAATCGTTATCTGGCAAAACACAAAAGATGACTAAAATTAGAGATACGATAACGGGTACGGGGATTATTGCTCCCACTGAAATTAAAACAGAACTATATTCGAAAGATGATTTGCTGAATTCTTTATCATTAGTAGGGAAAAATGCGAAAATATATATCTATGCCACAGACTCAGAAAGTAAAGACTATTATAAATACTTGGGATATACAGAGAAATTAGCAATAAGTTTATCTACAAAGTAGGAGGAAAATAATGTCAATCTTTTACACCGAATCCTCTTACAAAAATTCCATCATCGAACTATTCAAAAACAACCTGGGTTACGAATACATATACGCTCCCGAATTTGGAGCGCGACTTTACCGGTCCGCTTTACGATAAGGTCTTGACAAATTCTCTGTGGCAGCTTAATAGAAACCTGCCGCATGAAGCATTGGACAACACCCTATTCAAGCTCAAAACTTTGAGAACGGACCTCTTGTGCTAATCCTTAATTTTCATCTGCGGGAAGCCATAATCGCCCTACCTTTTGTACCGTAAACCCTGTTTTAAAAATCTGTTCCTATCGAAAAATCCTCCTGTATTTTGATTGTAACATCATTTTACAGAAGGATTTTTGCTTTAACCAATATTCCGATTGGAAAAATCGTTACTTCAGCTTATTCCCATCGCTGAAGGCTTCACCGACTCTTTCGGTGACTTTGTAATAGCCATGTGTATATGGGTCGAACGCTATGGCGTTCACAAGGGACATATCAACCTTATCTCCAACCATAACGCTTTCATCAGCCGTGACATTTACTACTTTGCCGATTACACCCACGCCATATGCGTTGCTTTGATATTCGACAAATTCACATTCCAGGCAGATAGGAAATTCCGTAATTATCGGTGCGTCCACCGCCGCAGATTTTTCTGCTGTAAGACCGCTTTTTTCAAATTTATGCGGCTCCTTGTTGCCGGAAACTATCCCGAAATAATCCGCCTCCGTTACATGCGCGGCATCGGCAATGCTGACCGTAAAGCCGCCTCTTTTTTTGATGTTTTGCACGGTTTTATGCGATTCCGTCAAGTTTAAAGCCACCGTATCGCGCTTCTGCATGGTGCCCTAGGCGGCATTCATAACATCGACGCTTCCGTCTTCATTATAGGTGGCAACCATCAGTACTGGCATAGGATAAATTCCCTCTGTGATATTCAATTTTTTTCTCATAGTGATTACCTCGCTTTTAGATAAAATTTTGGCACTTGATGTGTCCTTTAATATAATTATAACAGGAGTGGGAAATAAAACAAGTACCGCTTTTTCAACAACAGCTCTTGCCCATTATTGACGTTAATATTATTTGCTATATGGAATAATAATATCAGCTTAACAATGTTATAAAACAAAGTTATTTAATTGTTAATGATAGCAATTTTGAAATTAAATCAATGCGGCTGCTGCGCTTTTTAAGTCGATATGCTTAGATTGACACAATACGGACAATTTGCTATTATTACCTTGTTTTACTGATTGTTTTTATTTGTATAAAACCGCCTGTTTCACATTGTTTTCCTGGCTTTACCGACGAGTTTATTTGCCGCCGCTTGCTCACACCTCCGGCGGCGTTATTCCTTAACAACATCACATCTATTCATCAAAAACACTCCGCGTTTATTTTTGAAAAATCCCCATTCGAGATAATAAAACAACCGCTTTGATTAATAATAAAGTGGCAAGGAGTGGTTTGTGTGAATAAAAAAATTAGGCTCATATCTGTGACGGCTGTCGTTATAGCCGTATCCTATATAATAAGCGCGGTTATTATCATGCGCGTGCCTGAGGTGACGATCTTCTCTTTAAACCCGCAGACGGTAAGCTCTTCGGTAGTTTGCGGCGGCAAGATAGAATACTGTGGGGGAAAGGGCGAAGTTTCCGAATATGACGGCATTGTGACGGAGCTTTATGTCAGCGAGGGGGAAAGAGTGTCGCGCGGGGATAAGCTCTACACGCTTTCCATACTGCCGCGTGAGCAAACAGCGTTAAACAATTACTTATCCGGCGCTGATGAAAGCGAATTGGAGCGGCTGCTGCTCAGCGGAGAATATTCGTCGCTTGACGAATATTACGGAGAGGGTATAGTCCTCTCCGAATCGTCCGACGACGCGGAAATACCGCTCTCACAGACAACTGTATACAGCAGCGCAGACGGAGTTATCAGCAATCTTGATATTAAATCCGGCAGCCGCATATCCGCCGGAGAAAAAACCATGTCGATTTCCGACGCGGGAAAAATACAGGCGAGGCTTGAGGTTGGGGAGGACAAGATCGGCAAAATCGAAATAGGGCAGAGCGTGCGAATCACCTGCAACGCGCTAAACGGCACGATCATGAGAGGCACTGTGAGTAAAATAGGGGAGATAGCAAAGCAGACCTCGGGCGTTCTCGGCAAGGAAACGACGGTAGAGGTCATTGTAGGAATAGACGACGGGATAACCGCAGACGTAAAGCCGGGGTACACGGTCAAGTGCAGCATAACGGTCGAAAAAAAGGACAACGCGCTTTTACTGCCATACGAATCGATAAAGTATGACGATTCCGGCAACGAATACGTCCTCTGTTATTCGCAAAGCGGAATTTGCGAAAAGAAAAACGTGAAAACCGGCAATGAATACAAGGACGGGATAGAGATTGTATCCGGAGTAACGGGAAAAGACCTTATTGTCTCAGCTCCGGCTGAAATCGACGACGACTCCTTTGCAAAGATAGCGGGTGGGGCAAATGGCTGATATATTCCTGTTTGCGCTCCGCAACATTTTCAGAAAATTCAACCGCACTCTTTTAACAATGCTCGGCATAATAATAGGAGTTACATCCGTCGTCATAATAAGCTGTATCAGCACCTGCGGCGCCATGGCGGTAAACGACGAGCTCGACAGCTTGGGACTTAGCGGAATAAATATTTCTGTCAGCGAGGACAAGCAGCTCCCTCTGACCAACAACGAGCTGGAGCTTATTGAAAATATGAAATTTGTCGAGAGCGCCACCCCCGTTATGGCGTACAATTCGACGTTCAGCGCCGCGGGAAAAAGCGGAGAAAATATCACATGGGGAATTGACGAGAACGCGGGGGAGACCGTATCGCTCAAGGTCCTTTACGGCCGTTTTTTCGACAAGAACGATATTGCCGCCGCGTCAAAAATTTGTCTTGTGGATAAAGCGTTTTCAAGCGGAAATTTTAACACGGACAATATAGTCGGCAGAAAAATCAGACTCGCCTTTAACGGAGCCACAGACGAGTTTAAGGTGGTCGGAGTGCTGAAAACAGGCAGCGGACTGCTCCAAAACGCTCTGAGCGGATATGTTCCGAGCTTTGTATATATCCCTTACACAACTGCCGGAGAAATGACGGGCTATGACAGCTATAATCAAATTATAACCAAGGTAGCCGGCGGCGCGGAAATTGAAAAGCTCTCCGAGGAAATCACAAACGCGCTGAACGATTTACACGGGGTAAGCAGCGGATACAGAGCGAATAATATGGCGAAGCAGCGCGATGTGCTGACAAATATACTGGACATAGTTACGCTTGTTTTGACGGCGATAGGCGCAATATCGCTCGTTGTTGCGGGGCTTAGCATTATGACCGTAATGCTTGTATCCGTTTCCGAAAGAAAGCGCGAAATCGGGATAAAAAAATCTATCGGCGCTTCCAAGGGCTTGATAATATGCGAATTTTTGACCGAGGCTTTTCTAATCTCGGCAATCGGCGCGATTATCGGGGCGGCTCTGGGACTTGGAATTTCATACTTCGGTATCAGCGCAATGAATATGAAGATGACGATAGATTGGAACGCCGTGATTTTTGCGCTCGTCTTTTCGGTATTATCCGGCGTTGTGTTCGGCGTTTATCCGTCGTTTAAGGCGGCAAGGCTCAAGCCGATAATTGCGCTTAAATATGAATAGCAGGTGTAAAAATGATTTGCAAAAGCCTTAAAAATCTTAACTTGCCGGAGGAAAAGCTCGTTTGTGTGCTAATGTCCGGAGAATATAAAGCCCTTGCAGACGAGGTGAAAACGCTCGGGATAGACGTTATCCCGAGCGTTGAATCGGCATGCCTACCATATAACGAGAGATACCACTCGGATATGCAGCTCCACAACTGCGGAGGTAAGACCTATCTCCTAAAAAACGATTGTTCGATTTATCAAAAAATGATTTTAGAAATTAATCCTACTGCGAACATATGTATCGAAAAAAGGCTTGAAAACAATTATCGGAATAATACCTCGCTGAACGGAATAGCAATAGGTGATTATTTCATCTGCAATAAGCGCAACGCAAATAAAGAAATGCTCGAGTGGTACATAAATAACGGATATATTATAATAGACGTAAAACAAGGCTATGCGGCTTGCTCAACAGCAGTTGTCGAATATAACGCGATAATTACAGACGACGAGTCGATTTACAAGGGCTGTCAAAAATACAATATAGACGCGCTAAAAATATCCAAAGGCAGTATTGTACTGCGGGGCTATGACTACGGCTTTATCGGCGGCTGCTGTTTTAAAGCCGATAAAGCCGATTTATGCTTTTTCGGAAATCCAAAGCTGCACAAGGACTACGATGATATAAAAGCCTTCTGCAAAAATTACTCGGTAGATATTATTGGTCTTGGTAATTGCGAGCTTACGGACGTCGGCGGAGTCATAGCTATATTGTAGGTATAGCGCCAAAACTGAGCCGCAGACCGCTTAAAAGTTGGTATTGCAACCTTTATTATGAAGGCTCAAGGCGAAAACCAAAGTGAAGTCAAAATGTAAGCCTTTTTATGATGTAAGTCCTTTTTATGCTTTTTGCACTATTTTCACAATATGTCAGCATTTCCGAAAAAAGCGCCCGTATCCCCTCCCCTTAACTACACAAAATATTTATTTTGTGTAGTTTTACCAATTGATTTATCGCCCTCTCCCATGATATACTAAAATCAAAGAAAATCATTAAAATTACTTTCGCACTAAATTAGAGGTGAACGAAATGAACAGCAGCTATATTAACGAGGCGCCCGAGGTCGTCAAGGATTTTCTCGGATATATGCAGAACATCAAAGGAAAATCGCAAAAAACGGTAGACGAATACTACCTCGATTTGAGAACCTTTTTCAGATATATTAAAGTTTTAAAGGGTCGCGCTGATGCCGACGAGGAATTTGATAAAATACCGATCGACGATATTGACATTGCACTTATTAAAACAATTTCACTCACCGATATTTATTCCTTTATGGATTATTCGATAAAAGAACGCCAAAACAACGCGAAGACGCGCTCCCGCAAGACGTCGAGCATAAAATCCTTTTTTTCTTACATAGCAAACAAGAAATGCTTGATAGCTGTGAATCCCGCCGAGGAGCTTGAAGTTCCAAAGGTCAAAAAATCTCTCCCAAAATTTCTCACGCTTGAACAGAGTATCGAGCTTTTAAACAGCGTTGACGGAAAATACAAGGAGCGCGACTATTGCATACTGACTATATTTCTCAACTGCGGACTGAGGCTCTCGGAGCTTGTGGGACTGAATATAAACGACGTTAATTTGAACTCGGGAGTTATGGCGGTGACCGGCAAGGGCGACAAACAGAGAATAGTGTATCTCAACGACGCCTGCGTCGACGCGCTGAAGTCTTATATAAGCGTAAGGCCAAATGATACCAAGGATAAAAAGGCGCTGTTCATCAGCAGAATAAACAAGAGAATGGGCACTCAGGCGGTGCAGGACGTCGTATATAAGTATCTCAAAAAAATCGGACTCGACGGCAACGGCTACTCCGTTCATAAGCTGCGGCATACTGCCGCGACATTGATGTATCAGCACGGCAACGTGGATATAAGAGTATTGCAGGAAATGCTCGGTCACGAAAATCTCGGCACAACAGAGATATACACCCACCTTTCAAGCAAGCAGCTTGAAAATGCGGCGGCGGCGAACCCGCTGTCAAAAATAAAGAGCAGAGGGGGAAAATAGCTCTCCCCTCTGCCCTCTCATCTGTTATTTTGTTTTTGATTTTAATCTCAATAATAATTTATAATATTTTATATAACTAAAAAACCGACGGCGACACAAAGTGTTTCTCGTCGGGTTTTTAGTTATTGTTTTGCCTCTTTTTTATTCTTTTTTCTTAAGCTTTGAATAAATATCCCAAAATACTTTAAAAACAGCTTTATCACAATTACAAACATTACTGTTGCTCCGAAAAGCATTACAAAAGAAAA
The DNA here is from genome assembly GCA_947588875.1 of uncultured Clostridia bacterium. GTDB lineage: Bacteria > Bacillota > Clostridia > Oscillospirales > Acutalibacteraceae > UBA7067. The sequence continues at coordinate 2,025 of CANPZK010000050.1, read as the reverse complement.
AATATAGGATAAAGCTCCATTGCCAAGCCATGTGTCAAACTTAAGAATATGCAAGCCCTTTAACACGATTAAATGTGAAAGATATATTTCCATACTTATGCCTGAAATAAATCGCATAAAACGATTATTAAGTATTAGACTTCGCGCCCCTACCGCATATATCATCCACGCCGAAAAAACTATAATCGCCTTTGCATCTCTAAATTCGTAACCGCTTATTTCGTCCGGAAGTACATAATAAGCCACAGATAATAAAATACAGACGAAAAGTATAAGCCATTGAATCTTTCGCACCATTTTTGATATTTCTGCCCTATATAAATAAATGAGGCATCCTGCCATAAAAATTGGCAGTGCATAAAGAATACTGCTTCTGTTTTTAAAATCCTCAACAACAAATTTATCAGTCATAAAATACAAATCGCAAAGAAGAGCAATTATCACCGAACCTGCAAACGATAGCCATGCTCTGCGGCGATTCTTTAATAGACATGAAATAAAAGGAAAGAATATGTAAAACGCAAAAATAGTTCCCATAGTCCAGCACACGCCGTTTACCTCAAAGCAGTTTGAGTTATTTGGCAACATACCAAAAAGCAATGAAATTTCAATAGTTCCTTCTGCCAAGCCGCTTAAACTATGTTCTGCAATTATGCCTATCAATGTTATAACAGCGAAAAACGGTAATATTTTACTCCACCGTCGCATATAGAACTGTTCAAGAGAAATCTTGTTCTCTTGAAGTCTATTCAAATATCCTGCACATATTCCAAAACCGCTAATCAGCATAAACAGATCAACTAATATCGTCCATGACGGTATAACACGGTTCCAAATATAACCGTCTAACATAAATTGCGAATCTACACCAAGCAAGTGTAGCGCAACTATGCCTAAACAGGCAAAAGAACGCACCCCATCAATATTGTTATAGTGTTCTTTACTCAATATTTTCCACTCCTGTTATACTTTTTCTTAAATCACCGAAGTTAGCTTTAAATTTCTCCCTGTTCTGCCATTGGCGCTAAAATCAACTCCGCGACCTCGCGTATTACGCCTTCTCCGCCGTGCACATCCGCTACATATTTGGCTGCCGATTATATATATTGCATCGGAATTTACAACATTATTGGCATAATGTAGTGAACGATACATAGAGCCGAGGGCAGACCCTCGGATAATATTAAAATTATCTGGAGCTATTTTAGCATTTCCGGTCGAAAAAATCAATATATGCACTTAAAAAATACTTGTAAAAAAATAAAGATATTTAGAGATACAAACTGTTGCAAATACATAAAGAAAAAGTCAAAAAATAAGAGGCAAATTTTGCAAAATGCTGAAAATGCTCTGCATACAGAAAAGTATGTAACTTAACGACAGAACGAATTTAGAAAATATAATGGTTTATAATGTTTTAATTAAAGTATGATAAAAACCTTTACGCAAAACAAAAAGTGTAAAGGGGTTTCATTGTGCTTTTTTATTTTTTTAAAAAAATTTTTGAAAATTTAATGCATCCTCCGGCTGATATTTTGCTGAAGTACTACATTATGCCAATAATGTAGTGTTTTTCTTTTTATCGGTATAAAGCATTCGCGACACGGATTCAACTCTGCGGCGCACCTCGTTCTCCGTCGTCATTATATATATCCTCGTCGTGTTTATACTGCAATGCCCCAGAAGGTCCGCAAGCTGCGATATGTCCTTTGATATTTCGTAAAACAGCCTTGCGAACAGCTTTCTGAAATTGTGCGGAAACACCTTGCTTTTCGCTATATTCGCCTTCTCGCACAATTTTTTCATCTCGCTCCACACGTTGCTGCGGTTCACCGGATTGCCGTATCTTGTGCGGAAGATGACCCCGGACGTTATGCCGCTCCTTTTCGCATAGCTCAGCAGTCTTTTTCTAAGCTCCGAGGGAATCATGACCGTGCGCACCTTGTTTTTACAGCAGACCTCTATTCCGCCTCTCCTCAACGCCTCCACCGTGAAGTATTTCAGCTCCGATATTCTTATTCCCGT
>CANPZK010000049.1 GCA_947588875.1 uncultured Clostridia bacterium | reverse complement strand
GCAAGATTGAAAATCGGGGGGATAATTTTGAAATACGACCACAAATCAATTGAAAAAAAATGGCAGAAAAAATGGGAGGAAGCAGGAGTTTTCCACGCGGAGGAAAACAGCGATAAGGAAAAGTTCTACGCCCTTATCGAGTTCCCGTATCCGTCCGGTCAGGGACTCCACGTCGGCCACCCAAGACCCTACACGGCGCTCGACACGGTGGCGAGAAAGCGAAGATTACAAGGCTATAACGTGCTCTATCCTATCGGCTGGGACGCGTTCGGACTGCCAACGGAGAATTACGCGATAAAGAACCACATTCATCCGGAAATAGTTACCAAAAGGAACATAGCTCACTTTAAGGAGCAGATACAATCTCTCGGCATTTCGTTTGACTGGAGCAGGGAGATAAATACGACTGATCCCGACTACTACAAATGGACGCAGTGGATATTCCTCCAGCTCTTCAAAAAGGGACTCGCATACAAAAAGGAAATGGCGGTCAACTGGTGTACCTCCTGCAAGTGCGTGCTTGCAAACGAGGAGGTAGTAAACGGAGTCTGCGAGCGCTGCGGCAGCGAGGTCGTAAGAAAGGTAAAGTCGCAGTGGATGCTAAAAATCACCGAATACGCCGACAGGCTCATAGACGATCTCGAGCTTGTCGATTATCCCGAGAGAGTCAAGGCGCAGCAGAAAAACTGGATAGGCAGATCAACGGGAGCGGAGGTCGACTTTAAGACCTCGGCGGGGGATAAGCTGACGGTTTACACAACAAGACCGGATACGCTTTTCGGCGCGACATATATGGTAATCTCTCCGGAGCATCCCTACATTGAAAAATGGAGCGGTATCCTCTCGAATATGGACGAGATACGCGCATACCAGAAGGAAGCGGCGCGAAAGTCCGACTTTGAAAGGACGGAGGTCGCAAAGGATAAAACGGGAGTAAAGCTGAACGGCGTGACCGCGATAAATCCCGTCAACGGCTCCGAAATTCCTATCTTTATCTCCGACTATGTGCTTGTGTCATACGGAAGGGGCGCAATTATGGCTGTTCCGGCGCACGATACGCGCGACTGGGAGTTTGCAAAGAAATTCGACCTTCCGATAATAGAGGTAGTAAAGGGCGGCAATGTTCAGGAGGAGGCGTTTACCGACTGCGCGACGGGAATAATGGTAAACTCCGGTATCCTTGACGGATTAAGCGTAGAGGACGCAAAGGCAAAGATCATCGACTGGCTCGCGGAAAACGGAGTGGGCAGGCAAAAGGTGAATTATAAGCTCCGCGACTGGGTGTTCTCCCGCCAGCGCTATTGGGGCGAGCCGATGCCAATCGTCCGCTGCGACAAATGCGGATATGTCCCGCTCGACGAGAGCGAGCTGCCGCTGAGGCTGCCTATGGTAGAATCATACGAGCCGACCGAAAACGGCGAGTCGCCGCTGGCGAATATAACCGACTGGGTGGAAACGACCTGCCCGCACTGCGGAGGCAAGGCGCACAGGGAAACGGATACAATGCCACAGTGGGCAGGCTCGTCGTGGTATTATCTCAGATATATGGATCCCCACAATGACAGCGCTCTGGCGTCCAAGGAGGCGCTTGAATATTGGTCGCCGGTCGATTGGTACAACGGCGGAATGGAGCATACGACGCTCCACCTGCTGTACAGCCGCTTCTGGCACAAGTTCCTTTACGATATAGGCGTTGTGCCGACAAAGGAGCCGTATGCAAAGAGAACGAGCCACGGCATGATACTCGGCGAAAACGGCGAGAAAATGAGCAAGTCGAGGGGCAACGTGGTAAATCCCGACGACATAGTAAACGAGTACGGCGCGGACACCATGCGCCTTTACGAGATGTTCATAGGCGACTTTGAAAAGGCAGCCCCGTGGAGCCCGTCGAGCATTCGCGGCTGCCGCCGCTTCCTTGAGAGATACTTCTCCTTGCAGGATATACTCACGGACGATGAAAATTACAGCGCGGAGCTTGAATCAGCCTTCCATAAGACCATCAAAAAGGTGTCGAACGACATTGAAAATATAAAGTTTAACACGGCAATAGCGGCGCTGATGGCGCTTATAAACGACGTCGGCGCGGCAGGCAAAATAACCAAAAAGGAGCTTGCGACCTTTACAATACTGCTCAACCCGTTTGCGCCGCACATAACCGAGGAGATATGGAGCATATGCTCGCTCGGAGATGGAATGGTCGCACAGCAGACGTGGCCCGAGTACGACGAGAGCAAATGCAGAGAGGACTCTGTTGAAATAGTGGTGCAGGTAAACGGCAAAATCAAGGCGAGGATCAATGTTCCCGCCGACTCCGACAAGGATACCCTCCTTTCGCTTGCCAAGGCGGACGAAAGAGTAGCTCCGCTGCTCGACGGCAAAAACATATTAAAAGAAATATGCGTACCCGGAAAGCTCGTCAATATTGTTGCAAAATAAAAAACTGCAATTTGAGGTCGATTTGTGAATAATATGCTTGACATTTGCTGTAACGGTATAGTATAATTTATATTGCAATTATGCGAATTAACCCCTGCCGAACGGCGGATGGGAGGGAAGATAGATGGCAGAAATCAGAATTAAGGACAACGAGTCTTTGGAGAGCGCTCTCAGGAGATTTAAAAAGCAGTGCGCCAGAGCCGGTGTTATTGCTGAGGTTCGCAAAAGAGAGGCTTATGAAAAACCTTCTGTAAAGCGCAAGAAGAAGTCTGAAGCAGCTCGCAAGCGCAAATACAGATAAGCTACCGTCAGTTGCTTAATACTTATTGAAAATCAAAAAGCAGGCTTTTGTGCCTGCTTTTTTGAATATTCATTCAGAAAGTTCGGGGTTCGGTGCAGTAATGAAAACCATATATCTTCCGTCAATATACAGCTTAACGCCTCAAATGCTAAACGGGCTCGGCGTTAAGTGCCTTTTTCTTGACGTGGACAACACAATAAAAAAATATAACGACCCCGACCCAAACGGCAAAACAAAAGAGCTTATCGGGAAATTACATTCAGCCGGCGTTGATATCGTTCTCTGCTCTAATAATACAAAGAGCAGCGTTAAGCCCTTTGCGGATAAGCTCGGCTGTAAATTCGTTTCCTTTGCCTTGAAGCCGTCGCCGCTCGGAATGATACGCGCACAGCGCAAAACGCGGGCGCGGCATAAGGAGATATTGCTTATAGGCGATCAGGTATTCAACGACATACTGGCAGGAAAGCTGTTCGGTATAAAAACAATGCTCGTTGACCCGATAGATAGGGAAAACGAGCCGTCGACCGTTACGGCAAGAAGAAAGCTGTTCGGATTTTTCGAGAGGAAGATTCGCGGCAATAGAAATCTGTTTAAGGAGGGACAGAAATGAACAAAATACTTGTTCTGCTCGGGCCGAACCTGAATATGGTCGGTATCCGCGAAAAAGGAATTTACGGCGAGGAAACGGCGGAGAGCATCGAGCGAGAGGTAAAAAAATACGCCGAGGACAAGGGATTGGAGCTTGATGTGTTCCAAAGCAACAGCGAGGGAGCGCTCATAGATAAAATACATTCCTCGCTTGGCAAATACGACGGCGTTGTCATCAACGCGGGGGCGTACACTCATTACAGCTACGCCATACGCGACGCCATCGCGAGCGTAAAGTCGGTTCCGTTTGTCGAGGTGCATATGTCGAATATTCACGCGAGGGAGGAATTCAGGCACAAATCGGTCATAGCGCCTGAATGTGCGGGGCAGATCGCGGGCTTCGGCAAAAATGTTTACTTTCTCGGCATAGAAGCCCTGCTCATGATGTGAGGCTGATATGGAACACAGAATAAAAAAAATACGCGCCGCTCTTACCGAGGCGGGCGAGGCGGCAATAATTCTTTCCGACAATAACAGACTTTATCTCTCGGGCTTTAAATCCTCGGCGGGGCTGGTGCTGATAACGAGGACGAGCGCTTATCTGATAGTGGACTTCCGATACGGCGAGGCGGCTCAAAAAAAGGTAAAGCATATGGACGTGATCGTATATGACCGCCTTGGCGATACGCTCATATCCCTTATAAAAAAGCACAGGGTAAAGAAGATATACTTTGAAAACGAGGGCATCACACTGAAGCAGGCGGACCGATACAAGAAAATATTGAGGGAATGCGAGACAAAAGCGTCGTTCACGACTTATCTCGACAACGTGATAAACAACCTCAGAATAATCAAAACGGACGACGAGATAAAAAAGCTCGAAAAGGCGCAGAGGATAACCGAGAGCGCATACACCGAGGTGCTGAATTATTTGAAGCCCGGCGTAAAGGAGAGAGATATAGCTCTCGAACTCGAGTATCTTATGCGAAAAAAGGGAGCGGACGGTATTTCCTTCGATTTGATAACGATAACCGGCAAAAACACGTCGCTGCCTCACGGGGTACCGGGGAATAACGTCGTAAAGAGCGGCGATTTTTTCACAATGGACATAGGCGCGCTCTTTGACGGCTATCACAGCGATATGACGAGAACGGTCGCGGTAGGAGAGGTCAGCGAGGAGCAGGAGAAAATCTATAATATAGTTTTGACGGCTCAGCTTGCGGCTCTGAAAAAAATAAAACCGGGAGTGACCTGCGGCAGCGTTGACAAAACCGCAAGGGATATAATCTCGGACGCGGGCTACGGCGAGTACTTCGGGCATTCGACAGGCCACGGCGTCGGTCTTGATATTCACGAAAGCCCGACGGTGACCGTTAAAAGCGACAAAATACTCAGCGCGGGCATGGTTATAACCTGCGAGCCGGGGATATATCTTCCGAATAAATTCGGCGTAAGAATCGAAGATATGGCGCTCGTGACGGAAAAAGGCGTCAAAAATTTCGCAAAGCTGCCAAAGGAGCTTATAATTATTTAAGATATTGCGCCAAACGGTTGATTTTTCCGTTTGAATTTTGTATAATAAATTAAGTTAATGGCGCGATTGATTTAATCGCCAATAATAACAGGAGGAAAAATTTATGATTTCAGCAGGAGATTTCAGAAACGGCGTAACCTTCGAGATGGACGGACAGGTCGTTTCGATTATTGAATTTCAGCACGTTAAGCCGGGCAAGGGCGCTGCCTTTGTTCGCACAAAGATCAGAAATGTAATTACGGGAGCGGTTGTCGAAAAAACCTTTAACCCCAACGATAAGTACCCGACCGCTTTTATAGAGAGAAAGGATATGGAATATCTCTATAACGACGGCGACCTTTACTACTTTATGGACAGCGAAACATACGAGCAGACTCCAATCGGCAAGGCGGTTCTCGGCGACAGCTTTAAGTTTGTTAAGGAGAATATGACCTGCAAGATACTCTCGTATAAGGGCAACGTGTTCGGTGTAGAGCCGCCCAACTTTGTAGTTCTTGAGGTTACCGAGACCGAGCCGGGCGTAAAGGGCGATACTGCCACAAATGTTACAAAGCCGGCAATCGTTGAAACCGGAGCCGAGATAAAGGTTCCCATCTTCATCAACGAGGGCGACAAGATAGAAATCGACACGCGCACAGGCGAATATATGTCGCGCGCTAATTAAGGAGAATAGATTATGACGTTAAGTGAAAAGGCTGCATATATCAGAGGTCTTGCCGACGGCTTAAAGCTCGACGAGAGCAGGGACGAAACAAAGATCATTAAGTCTGTTATAGATCTTCTCAGCGATATGGCAATGACTATCGACGATATAGAGAGCATAACCGACGAGCTTTCCGACACGGTAGATGAGATTGACGAGGCGGTTGCCGATATCGAGGACGAGCTTTACGGCGAGACCGACGATTGCGATTATGACGAGTGCGACTGCTGTGATGATTATGACGACGAGGACGTTTATTACGAGGTAACATGCCCGACCTGCGGCGAGGTAATAAACGTTGAGGAGGACGTTCTTCTCTGCGGGGAAACAAAATGTCCGAAATGCGGAGAGGCGCTCGAATTTGACCTTTCCGATGTGATAGACGAATGTGACTGCGACTGCGAGGAGTGCAATCACGACCACGATGAGGAAGATGTTAAATTCTAAATTTTAAATTTTAAATTTTAAATCTGACGCCGTATGCAGTTATTTTGCATACGGTGTTTTTTATATATCCGAATGAAACGAAAACGGGGCGGAGCTTTGATTTTATCTCAAAGTTCCGCCTTTATTATTTTTGTGATAAATATAGTTTGGCGGGAGGAGAGCAAAAGCCTTTCTCCGCATTTTCAAGGGGGCGGCGCTTATTGCTGACAAATTCAACAAAATATCCGCTCTGTTTTGGAGTGTATATACAAAAAAGCCGAAATTAAACAATTAAGGCAAAAATATAAATTTTCTTATTGACAAATAAAAAACACGGTTATATTATTTAGTAAACGGTGTTCAATAATTAATCGGTGTTCAAAAACATTGAAAGGATTGAAGAAAATTGAGCAGAGAACGACAGCTCCAAAAAAACGCCGAAACACGAAAATCAATCATCGACGCGGCTATCTCTATCGGACTTGAGGAGGGCTTTGACGAGCTTTCAATACGGAAGATAACGGATAAGCTCGGCTATTCCGCAGGAAACGTTTATCACTATTTCAAGGATAAGCAGGAGATACTCGACACCATACACAACGAAACGAGTATGGAGATTAAGGACGCCATTCAGACCTGCATCAGACCCGAGCGAGGCTTTGTCGAAAATATGAAGGTCGTGTTCAAAATGCTGACCGAAATATCCGTGTACGAGCCTGCCGCATTCAAGCTGATAATTCTCAATAAATATTCGCACAAGTCGGACAGCATAGACGAATGGGTGGATATGATAAAGGATTGCCTTAAAATGGGCATAGAAAGCGGAGAGCTGAGGGAGATAAACGTAAATATAACCGCCTACACGCTGTTAAACACCTTCCTTGTCGCGCAGATGATAATAAACGAAAGAGAGCACAGCGACAGCAAAATGATTGAGGATATATTCGATACGGAGCTCGACATTATCTTAAACGGAATAATCAGAAAGGACGATGACGGGAAGAAATGAATATCGGACTTTGGATATTGCTTGCGGTTTGCGCGCTTGTCCTCTGCGGACTTATCGCCATAGCCGCCGCAACTATATATTTTTTCATCTTCACCATACATCGCAAGCCGACCGCGACGCTCGACAACAATATCAACGCGAATACAGACTGGTCGCGCCACCTCGACTTCATCGGTAAATGCAGGGAATGGCTGAACAGCCGCCCGTCGGAGGACGTGTTCATAGAGTCAGACGACGGCTTAAGGCTTCACGGTACGCTCATAAAAAATGAAGCGGAGTCAAAGCGGGTGGTAATCTGCTTTCACGGCTACACAAGCTGTTCCACCAACGACTATGTGGCTCTCTCTAAATTTTACTACGAGCAGAAGTTCAATCTTCTGCTTGTCGACGAAAGGGCGCACGGCATGAGCGAGGGCAAGTATGTGGGCTTTGGCGTTTTGGACAGGCGCGACGCGCTGCGCTGGATAGAATACGCGGTAAAGGCGTTCGGAGGGGATTGCAAAATCTTCCTGCACGGAATATCAATGGGCGCGGCGACCGTGCTCATGACGAGTGGACTCGACTTGCCGGACAATGTAAAGGCGATAGTTGCCGACTGCGGCTTTACAAGCGCATACGACGTTTTCTCGCATATTTTAAAGCGGGACTATCATATACCGAAATTCCCGATAATGAATCTCACGGAATTGCTGACGAAAAAATTCGCGGGCTACGGCTATAAGGACGTGAGCACGCTCGACGAGGTCGCGAAAACGAGGACGCCAATCTTGTTTATACACGGCGATAAGGACGACTTTGTTCCCGTTTGGATGAGCGAGGAAAACTACAAGGCGTGCGCCTCCGACAAGGAGCTGCTGATAGTTAAGGGCGCGGACCACGCCGAGTCCTATTATATAGACAGGGAAGCATACGAAAGGGCGATAATCGCCTTTATAAATAAATACGCATAAATTTTTGCCGCGACATTCACGGAAGGAGAAATTAAAATGGACACGGAAAGAAAGCTTTATCCGCTTGCTGCGTCACAGAGAATGCACTATTTCACGCTGCAGCACTGCCCGCTCAAACAGGTGCTGAATATCGGCACAAGCCTGACTATTGAGATCGACATCGACTTTGACGTTCTCAAGCAGAGCATTTACGAGGCGTATGAACGCTGTGAATCAATGCGGCTGCGCTTTTGCGAGGACGAAAACGGCGAGGTTATGCAGTACATAGCGCCGAGGGAGGAGCGAGATATACCGTTCTTTGAGTTTTCGCACTGGAAGGAAGAGGACGCGGAGAACGAGATGAAAAAATGGACGAGCGTGCCGTTTGAGCGTATGAACTCGCCGATGAACAAGATAGTGATGATCTCAATGCCCGGCGGCTACAAGGGAATGTATATGTGCGTTGACCATATGACTATGGACGCGCAGTCGATAGTGGGCTTTTACACCGACGTGATACAGATATATTGCAGCAAGGTGTACAATACCGAATACCCCAAGCCGCTCGAATCCTTTGTAAAGGCGCTTGAAAAGGACTTGAAGTACGAAGCCGGCTCAAAATCATATGAAAAGGATAAAAAGTACTGGCAGGAGATCATAGAAAGCTCGGAGCCGATATTCAACGATTTGACGGGTGAGGGTATCCTTGAAAAGCACCGCGCCGAGGAGAAAAATTCCGAATTGCGCGCGGCGGTCAACGACGGCGCAAGCTGTGAGGCGGACATAGCTCAGTTCCATTTAGAGCCGAATCCCTCCGACGTTCTCGCGAAGTTTTGCCTTGACAACAATGTTTCCATGGTCTGCCTTATCCTGATGGCGCTCAGAACCTATATGCAAAAGATAAACAACGGCGAGAGCGATGTTTCCATACAATCCACAATATCGCGCCGCGCGACGCTTTCGGAAAAGAAGTCCGGCGGCTCAAGAATACACTTCTTCCCGTGCAGAACGGTCGTCGAGCCGGATAAGACCTTCCTTGAGGGCTGCAAAATAATCCAAAACACTCAGAACAGTATGTTCCGCCACGCGAACTTCAATCCGATAGAGTATATGACGATGCGCTCGAGGTACTACAAAAACAAGCCCGGCGAAACCTACGAATCAATCAGCCTGACATATCAGCCCCTTTCCGTTCATTCAAACGACAATTTGCCGGACGTAAAATACAAATCAAGCTGGTATTCCAACGGAGTTGCCGCTCAGCCGCTGTATTTGACCGTAATGCACCGCTCCCTTGACAACGGGCTCGACTTCTCCTTTGAATATAAAAAGGGTAAATACACGCACGACCAGCTCGAAAAGATTTACTACTATGTCACAAGGATAATATTTGACGGAGTTTTAAATCCGGAAAAGACAGTTGCGGAAATAATAGCCGACGCTTAATATGACGCTTAATATACGGAGGTAATAAAGATGTTTGATAAAATCAAGACCATAATTTTAAACTATGTCGACGTTGACCCCGATACCATAACCGAGGGCTCGGAATTTATCGCGGATCTCGGCTTTAACTCATATGACTTCATGAGCTTCCTCGGCGAGGTCGAGGACGAGTTCGACATTGAGGTGGACGAGCGCGAGGCGGTAAAGATACGCACCGTCGGCGAGGCGGCAGCTTATATAGAGTCCTTGCAGGATTGAGGTGGATAAAATGAGCGAATACACGGTAAAGCCTACAAAAAGATACAGAGATCTCTTTGAGCTTGTGCGCGATACGGCGGCGCTTTACGGTGAGCAGGACGCCTTTCGCTGGAAAAAGAAAAAGCAGGTCTTGTCGAAAACGTATAACGATACTCTCGCGGACAGCATGGCGTTTTCAAACGCCCTTGCCTCTTTGGGACTTGTCGGGAGACACATCGCGGTAATCGGTGCGTCGAGCTACCCTTGGGTAATAACGTATTTCGGAACGGTCAACAGCGCGAGCGTTATAGTGCCGATAGACAAGGAGCTGTCGGCGGGGGATATTTCCGAGCTTTTAAACCGCGCGGACGTTTCCGCCTTGGCTTATGACTCTTTGTTGTATGACAGATTAGATGAGATAAAGAAAAGCTGCCCGAATATAGAGCAGTTTATAGATATGAGCGCGGAGGAGGACTCCGACGGCTCTCTCTCGTTTTGGAGGCTGATCGAGGAAAATAAGGGGGAGTTTAAGGCGGAGATAGATCCCGATAAAATGTGCTCCATACTGTTTACCTCGGGAACTACGGGAAAGAGCAAGGGCGTGATGCTCTCGCACAAGAGCCTCGCAGATAACGCCACCTGTATGGATATGGGCGAGGAGGTCGGCACGGTATCGCTTTCGGTCTTGCCTATACATCACGCCTACTGCTTCACCTGCGACATACTCTGCTGTATGTGCGGCGGCGTTACCTGCTGCTTCAACGATTCCATGATGAGGATCGTTAAAAATATAGGAATCTTTAAGCCGCAGATAATGCTGATGGTGCCGCTTATAATAGAGTCGCTGAATTACAAGCTGTCGGAGCTTTCCGCGCAGTATCCCGACGCTCCGAAAAAGGCCCTCGCACAGCAGGTGTTCGGGGAAAGACTTCACACGATATACAGCGGAGGGGCTTATTTGAATCCAAAGCTGATAGACGATTTTGCCGAGTACGGCATATCGTTGATTCAGGGCTATGGCATGACGGAATTTTCTCCGAGGATAAGCGCGAACACAAGAGCCTGCTGTAAGAAAAACTCCGTCGGGCATATAATCCCAAACGCCGAGGTCAAGATTGAGGACGGCGAAATTATGGTCAGGGGCGACAGCATGATGCTCGGGTATTATAAGGACGAAAAGGAAACCGCCGCGGCAATTTGCGGCGGCTGGCTCAGAACGGGCGATTTGGGACGCGTGGACGAGGACGGTTTTCTGTATATTACGGGCAGGAAGAAAAACCTGATAATACTCGCAAACGGCGAAAATGTTTCGCCGGAGGAGCTTGAAAATAAATTCGCCGGCTGGCTTTTGGCAAAGGAGCTTATGGTTTACGCCGAAAACGGGACGATAGTATTTGAGATGTTCCCCAACGCCGACGTCGTGTCCGCGCTTGGAATAAACGACGTTTACGCGGCGGCAAAAGAAAAAATTGATGAAATAAATGCAGATTTACCCTTGTATAAACGCATAGTTAGGATTATAATAAGAGATACTGAGTTTGAAAAGACAAGCTCGGGAAAGGTAAAAAGAAAATACTAATTTGAGGGAAGGGTAAAGTTTATGACGTATCAGGAAGCTGTTTCACAAATCAAGGAGACCTTTATGAGGGCGGATGTCAGCGAGCACAAGGGACACCTCGCGTTGCAGGTGCATTTGACCGGCGAGGGCGAGGGCATACTTTACGCTGAGCTAAACGACAGTGAGCTAAAGGTAGAGCCTTATGATTATTACGACTACGACGTAGCGTTCACGGTTGACACCGCAGACTTTTTAAAGATAATCAACGGCAAGCTCGACCCGATTTTTGCGTTTACGATTGGCAAGCTGAAGGTTGACGGGGATTTGGACAAGGCTCTTGAGATAAAGAATCTCATAAAGAGCATTAAGTGATATTTTGTATTATAATACGCCCACGGCGCGAACGCGCCGTGGGCGTGGTTTTATATAGGCGGCTTTTTACGGGCGGCGACCGGCGCACTCCCGCCCTGCGGGGCGGGAGTGTGCGAAAAAACGCGGCGGAGGCATACATCGCCGAATCGCAGAAACAGCCGCCGCGTTTTTTGCGCCTTTCCGCCGCAGGCGGAAAGGCGGCGGTCGCCGCCAAGGTACAGAGCATTCTCCCAAAATATCCAAAAGGAAAACAAGAGCGCGCGCCCAATCTCAAAGCCGCCTGAAACGCAGGTGCGCAAGCGGTAAAATTATCAGACAGGCGACAAAAATAAATACATACGGAAAAAACAGCCCCGCAAGGTCCTCGGGCGGATATGACGAAAGCATATTCATAAAATCAAGCCCGGGAGCCTTTGCGCCCATAAAGAAGATCTCGTATATTAAGCAGACGATAAACGGAACGGAAATACTTTTCAGCAAAAAGGCGAGGGATATGGAAACTACGAAAAAGGCGAACGACTGCGCAAGGAATATAAACAAAAAGGGGAAATAGTTGAAATCCAAGAACAATAAATAAAGCAGGAGAAGCAGAAGAAAATGGAGGACATAAAATATAAAGACCTCTATAAGCTCCCGGAGTATGCTCTTTTTGTAAACGAGCAGAGCCTCCCTGCCGCCGCCCTCTATGTGCTCCCTAAACCCGAGCAGGGGCCACCAAAGGGAAAAGAACGGACATAAAACCTGCAAAATCATGTAGCTCGCAAGATAGCATATGCGGTAGCCGCTGCCGGACGCAAACTCAAGATAGGTCGCGAGCGGAGAGAGGATAAGCATAAAAATTTGCGGAACGAAAAAGAGCTTGCCGAGGCTTTTAAGAGCCATTTTTGAAATAGTAAGGCTGTTTAAATATTTTTCAAAGCGCATAAATATCCGTCCTCAATTCCGCCCTCTGCCTCTGCTCTCGCCGCACCGTGAACCGGCGAGTCCGACAGAACGTATAAATAACTCTTTCCGTCGCGGCTTATCCTGTCCTTTATATAATAATTTCCGATTAAACGGCTCTCCTGACCTTCCTCGATGAGATATGCCTTTCCGCGCGCAAGCTCCGCGACCTCGCCGTTGCTGCCGGTAAAAATATTTCTGCCGCGGTCTATGATAATAATACTGTCGCACACGGCTTCAACGTCAGAAACAATATGGGTGGAAACTATAATGGTCTTGCCGTCCCTGATTTTTTTGAGCAGAGATTTAAACCTCATTCTCTCCTCCGGGTCAAGTCCGGCGGTCGGCTCGTCGAAAAGTATGATACTCGGATCGCCGAGTATAGCCTGAGCAATGCCGCTTCGCCGCACCATACCGCCCGAAAGCGAGCCGACCCTGCTCTTTGCCTTGTCGGACAGATTGACAAGCTCAAGGCACCTCTCGATTTCTTCGCCCTGCTCCGTCTTGGGAATCCTTTTCAAGGTCGCAAAGTACTCCATCATCTCGTAAAGCGTCAAAGCCTTCATCATTCCGAACTGCTGCGGCAGATAGCCTATTTCGTCGCCGCCGCACTCGATAGAGCCGGAGTTGCAGCTTATAAGCCCGCAGATACAGCGCATCATTGTCGTTTTGCCCGAGCCGTTCGGCCCGAGCAGACCGTATATGCCGCGCCCAAGCTCGCAGGAAAAGCCGTCTAAGGCGCTGTTCTTTTTATAACTCTTGTGAAGCTTTTCTATTTTAAGCATATTTTAAAACCCTCCCTCAATATGCCGCGTTCATTTTTACTCTCTCGCCTAAGACCGTCGGCATTTAGTATAATTCGGCTAATAAACGCCTTGTCTCCTCGTCTTCTTGCCGCTTTATTTCTGTAATATATTCCTTGAAGCCCTTTCTCTCGGCTTCTATTATATCCCTCGCAAGTCCGCCGCGCGCATCATCTCCAAGAGCGCTGCTTATGATAATAAGGTCGTCGCCTAAAAAAATCAAACCGTTTGCGCCGTTGTATATGCCGTCGGCTATTGCCAGGGAATCTATTATCGTGTATTTGCTCA
>CANPZK010000048.1 GCA_947588875.1 uncultured Clostridia bacterium | reverse complement strand
CCTTTTGTCAAAGTGAACCCGTGGTATTTCTCGTTTTTTTCCTCAAAAATCCGAACTTCACTTTGGCAATTTAGGTATCTTATATCTTTATTATATTTAACTCACTGTACTAAAAAACGGACTTAAAATGCTCAAGGAATAAAAATTTGCAAAAAAAAAAACGCCTAAAAAAGTCCTGACCTCCGCCGAAAATAAAGAGCAATCGCCTTTGACGGCGCTTTTTTTATTCGAGCGGTAAAATTTGTTGATTTTGGAGTGAAAATATAGTATCATATATTGGGAATAGCATAAGCTATTAATTAAAAGGCAGTATTTGTTTCTTAATATTGCCTTATCGTTAATGTTTTAAGGTGATAACAGTGAGAATTATAATTGTCGGCTGCGGCAAGGTCGGTTCAACGATAGCGGCTGAGCTTAACAGCGAGGGTCACAGAATAACGGTTGTAGACAACAACGACGAAGCTGTTGCCAATCTTACAAATTCGTATGACATAATGGGCGTAACGGGAAACGGAGCGTCGTACGACACGCTTGACGAGGCTGAGGTTGACAGCACAGACCTTGTGATTGCGGTCACCGGCTCCGACGAGCTGAATTTATACACCTGCCTGCTTGCCCGCAGCGCGGGAGTACAGCACACGATAGCGAGAGTCAGGAACCCCGAATACATCAAGGATATGCCAAGGGTCAAGGACATACTCGGACTTTCATTGTATATAAACCCGGAGCTTGTATGTGCAAGGGAAATGGACAGACTTTTAAAATTCCCGGGAGCCATTGAAATAGACACGTTTGCAAAGGGCGTTGTCGAGCTTATAAAAATAATAGTGCCGGAAAACTCCTTCCTTTCAAATGTAAAGGTCAGCTCAACGTCGGGAGCGTTCAAGGGCGCGGTCAGGATATGCACCGTTGAGAGAGGAAACGAAACCTTCATACCGAACGGCGACTTTGTAATTTTGCCGAACGACAAGCTGTCGTTTTTAGCTTCGCCGTCCGACGCCACAAGAACGCTGAAAAAGCTCGGCTTCCTGTCCGGCAGAAGCAGAAGCGTGGTTATACTCGGAGGCAGCAAAACAGCCTTTTACCTCGCGACCTTCCTTATAAATTCCGGAGTTGACGTAAAAATAATCGAAAAAGACAAGACGAGATGCGAGGAGCTCGCCGAGCGGCTGCACGACGCGACGATTATAAACGGGAACTGCATGGATCTTGATTTGCTCAAAGCGGAGGGAGTGCAGTTTGCAGACGGCATAGTAGCCCTGATGAACAATGACGAGGAGAACATACTCATCTCTCTGTACCTGAGAAAGAACTCGTCGGCAAAGATAATCACGAAAATAAACAACTCCTCATTCGGTTCGATAGTAGACGGCTTGCAGCTTGACTCAATAATCAATCCTAAGAGCCTCGCCGGAGAGCTGATAGCCGAATATGTCCGCTCTATGCAGAATACCGTCGGCAGCAATGTTGAAACGCTCTACAATATTTCAGGTCACAACGACGTTGAGGCTCTTGAATTCAGAGTCAGGGAGGAGTCGAAGATAACGGGAATACCGCTGAAGGACCTGCGGCTCAAGGAAAATCTTCAGATAGCCTGCATAAACAGGAACGGCAAGATAATACGCCCGTCCGGCGGCGACACCATTGAGCTGCACGACACGGTTATAGTCGTGACAAAGCACAGAGGCTTGTCAGACATAAAGGATATACTGAAATGAGCTTTAGATATATTCACAGGATGGTTTTTTGTTATGAATAAGCGTATTGTTTTATATATTCTCGGCTGGATTTTGATAGTAGAGGGCGTTGCTATGCAGCTGCCCTTTATCGTTTCCCTGATATACAGGGAATCAAACGGCTTTTATTTTCTCGTCACGGGCCTCGCGCTCATACTTATAGGTTTTCTGATAGTTATAAAGAAGCCGAAAAATATGACCATGTATCAAAAGGAGGGCTTTGTTTCAACGGCTCTTTCATGGATAGTCCTTTCGCTCGCGGGTGCGCTTCCTTTTTTTCTGAGTGGCGAAATAACCGGCTTTGAAAACGCGTTTTTTGAAACGGTGTCCGGCTTCACCACGACGGGAGCGTCCGTTGTCCCCGATGTCGAAAAGCTGAGCAACTGTATGAATTTCTGGCGAAGCCTTTCAATTTGGCTCGGCGGCATGGGAGTATTGGTTTTCCTGCTCGCACTGATACCAAAGGTCGGCGGTCAGCAGAATATGTATCTTATGAAAGCCGAAAGCCCGGGGCCTATATTCGGAAAGGTCACCCCGAAAATAAGGGACTACGCCGCAATACTTTACACAGTGTATTTCGGGCTTACGGTTCTCGAATTTATTTTTCTTATGTGCGGCGGTATGCCGATATTTGACGCGATAAACGTCAGCCTTTCCACCGCGGGCACTGGAGGCTTCGGAATAAGAAACGCGGGAATGGCGGCTTATGACACATATTATTTGCAGACCGTAATAGCCGTGTTTATGCTGCTTTTCGGAATAAACTTTTCAGCGTATCTGCTGATTATCGCGCGCAAATTCAAGCAGGCGTTCAAAATTACGGAAATATGGGTCTACCTCGGTATTATCGCGGTCGCGACGATCGCCATCGCCATAAATATAAACGGGCTTTATCCGTCCGTCTATGACTCAATTCACCAGAGCTTCTTCTATGTCACCTCGATCCTCACGACGACCGGTTTCGGCATCACAGATATAAATATGTGGCCGGCGTTCAGCAAAGCTCTTATCATCGTGATAACCTTTGTCGGAGCCTGCGCGGGAAGCACCGGCGGCGGATTTAAAATATCGAGAATCATAATTCTTTTTAAAGAGCTTAAAAAGGAGCTTGCGATAATAGTTCACCCTCATAAGGTTCACACCGTCAAAATGGACGGCAAAAAAATACCTCATGAAACCGTCAGGAGCATATCAAACTTCCTTATACTTTATGTTCTGATTTTCTTCGTGTCGTTTGTCGTTATTTCATTCGATAATATTGATTTCGCCACAAACTTCACAGCGGTGGCGGCAACGCTGAACAATACCGGACCGGGACTTTCGGCAGTCGGAACGGTCGGCAATTATGCGGCGTTTTCCCCTGTTTCAAAATTTATGCTTTCCTTCACAATGCTCGCAGGGCGGCTTGAGCTTTTCCCGCTCATACTTATATTTTTCCCTGCCGCGTGGAAGAAAAACGGATAAAAATTCAAATCAGCCCCAAAAGACTTATAACGGCTTTTGGGGCGTTGTTTTGCCTATTATGCGCACTCGGCGCGTGTACGCACCGTTTTAATAATATATACGTCAATAAGTCGAAATCGTCCGTTCGCACCCCGTTTATTTTCACGAAACGACCTGTTTTGAACACGAATTGAACTTGCCTTGCTTATGCTTCGCGTTTACAATATAGTTGTAGGATACGGAATGTGGCAAAAATCACAGCCATAATGCTGTATTAAAACCGAAATGGCGTAAGCATAGCCTGCTTTACGCTGAAAATGAAAGGATGATTTTGATGAAGCCAAAGCGCAAAAGATGCCTGCGTTCATCAATTGCGCTCACACTCTGCGCAAGTATGCTCACGTCCGTGATGTTCGGATGTACGAGCAGTAACGGAGGAAACGACGACAAGGCGGCGGAAGCTCAGGCGGCATATGTAACATAGTCCAAGACCGGAGAGTTTACGACCACTCTCTCGGCAAAGGGGGTGGATCTCTCGGATGTTGAGGCGGCGGACGTATCCGTCGTGACGTTTAAGCCGGTAGATGTATCCGAGGATAAGAGCAGCTCCTCCGAAAGCTCGGACGAACAGGCAAATGAGCCGGAAACAATCTCATATCCCGTAAAGAGCGTCGAGAAAAAGGGCGACGACCTTGAAATCACGTTCAAGGACGACAACGCCGCAGAGAAGTCGGTCGACAGCTACACGGTAGAGATCGAAAAGAAGAATATCAGCACAACGGCGGTTGTCGATTACCCTGCGCCTACCGTAAAGGCGGAGGAAACGGGAGTGTTGGCGACCGAAAAGGATCCGGAGCTGACACTCACGCTCGACAGCGGCTTTTTCGCAAAGGAGGTTAAGCCTGAGCAGATAAGCCTCGCAGGCTCCTTCTCCGATATGGAGGTAGAAAAGGCTACTCCCAAGAGCAACAAGCTCGAGCTAAAGCTCAAGGGCGAGGTTGAAGTGCCCGAGGGACAGGGAGTATATGTTGACGGAATAATCGGCATAAACCCCACGGCGATGGAGAACGAGCGCAGCGCGGCGTCTGTCAGAGTGCCGATACAGCAAAGCCTGATAACCTTCAACGCCGACAAGATGACTGTAAGCGGCAGCACGGTGACCGTACCGCTGACCGTTATAGGCGAAGAGGATTTAGACAATATCAAAGCCGAATCTGTAAGATTCTTTTCCGACGACGCGGCGGACGAAGATGAACAGCCGCAGGAGCGCCCCGCCGTTACGGTGACAGGCGTTGAGAAGGCGGGCGAGGATAGCCTGAATGTCACAATGAACGTAGAGGGCGCGACCGACAAAAACTCCGCCGCCGAAGCTCTCGACAACAGAACGGTTCAGCTCGGCGATACGACCTTCCTCGCGAACTTCCAGCCGGCGAGCATTTATCCTAAATTGGACTACGTCGAGCAGGACGGCGACAATTTGAAGCTCGGCCTTGTAGTAACCGCGCAAAACGGCACGTTCGACAGCAAGCTCACAGCGGAACAGATAAGCTTTGACGGCGACCTCGAAAATGCCAAGGTGGTTTCAATCGAGCGCGAAAACGCGACGAGCGCCAATCTCACATTTACAATTCCTGCAAACGGCCAGACAAAGGAAAATTTTACTTGCGACGGCGCGGTGATATTTGCGTCGGGCGCGCTTATAAATCCTTGGGGCGACAAAACAAGCGCTCCCACTGAGTATGTCCGCAACTATTCGCAAAGCAGCGTGGGCAGAGATTTCATCGACTATCAACCCATGGTGAAGTCGCTCGGCGTAATAAACTCGGTGTTAATGGGCGCGACGTTTGCGGTCGCCATAGCGACGTTTGCCCTGCAAATGTCGGGAGCGGTCAAGAACGCCAGCAAACAGGTTCTGGAAATAAACGCCAATATAAACAAAAATCTTGACGATACTATTGAAACGCTAAAGCAAAACAGCGCGATAATCTCCGACATAAACGACCTCATAATACAAAAGAATATAAACGACTTTAATCTTAAATTAGCTATGCTCAACACATACATACAAAAATTCCAGCATTATTTCAAGCCCGGAATGATAAAGCTCTTGGGCTATGAGCCGGTTGAAGAGATAAAGGAGGACGAACCGGACAATGTCAAGGTCAAAAAGCTGAAGAAGATGAAGGAGCTTGTTCAGGCTGTCTTTGAGGCGGAGGAAAGCAGAGACGACAAGATAGCCCACGCCTTCCGCGACTTTTTCAGCACCTATACCACGATGAGGGAATACTACAACAGCGTTTGCGCGGTTTTAAAAACGTCGGGGGATTCAAACCCGATAAACGCCTACTCAAAGCTGCTTGCAAGAACAACTAACTTCGATACCATAGCCTACACCCTCAGAAACCAATACATCGACTCTATCAGAGCCACGATGCTGGTGGGATACAGCAATATATTCCTGTTCAATCTGCGCTCGACAACAATTAAAAGCGACGCAACGGTCAAAATGCGAGCCGTTGCCTCGACCGCCGAGGAGGACTTCAACGCTATTTCCTTAGAGTGCGAAAAGGTTATCAACAACAATAATAAAATGAGCATAAAGGAAACCGAGAAAAAGGACGGCGTGACATATTACGAAAAGGCGTATTGCTACACCTTCGGCGTATATGTAGATAAGCTCGACAGCGAGCACAGCGATATTTTCTGGGCAAAGACATGGAGAGGCGAGAAGGAGAACGGAAGACCAAAGACGGAGTTCTTTGACACAAACGCAAAAGAGGATATAAAAAGAGCCGCATACGCCAAGGGAGCCGGAGTATTTGTATATTCTCACAACGAGGACTATAAACAAATAATCGAAGACACCACAACCGCCCCCGATTATATATTGTCGGGCAATAAGCCCTATAACTGGGGCGAGGAGCTGTTCTCGGCTAAAGCGCCCGAGTGCTTCGACGAGGACGCTATCTACGCGGAGAAGTCCGAGGATATAATAGCCTCAGCGATCGATACCTTTACAAAGCGTATGCAAGGCAGAACACTGCGCGAGGAGCTGGAGCTTGCGGGCATACAGATGGACGAGGATACTATGAAGAACACCGAAGGCTTGCCGTTCGCGTCCTCGGTTATCTACGCTCCCGAGTTCCGCGTTTCAGGCACAGGCACGGGCATACACAACGACCTGGAGTCCATTATAGCGACAACATATATGAATTTGATCAAGTGGGACGAAAAGAGCCCGACAAAGTTTGTTGAGGCGGCGACCAGAAAGGTGCGCGTTTGCAGCAAGGAGTATAAAAACGATTGGCTCGCCAAGGGAAAGACGGGCATAGGCGGAAAGAGCGCCGCCGAGTTCTGCGCGGAAGAGGAAGAGCAATACCCGAATCTCAAGCTCGGCAACAAGAATGTGATAAAGATAGTCCGCTGGGTAATAGACACTCCGGACAAAGACGGAACAAGCAAGAACCGCGATTACAATATGAACACCGATACCGAAAAGGAAACAGAAACCGGAGCGGAAACAGCCACTGAGCCGGAAACGGCGGCTGTAAGCTGAAAAGCCCGGTAAGGGAGTTGCGATATGAAAAAGAAAATCATAATTAAAAGATTTACCGCTTTCACACTGGCGGCGGTTATGTCGGCTCAGATTTTCGCCGGCTGTTCATCGGGCAATAACTCCGACAACGGCGATGATGATAATTCCCCGATAAAGGCGGCGTCGGTGGCGTTCAGTGAAAACGGAGATTACAAAACCACGATCACCTCAAGCGAGATAGACCTCTCAAGCCTAAAAATAGAGGACGTTTCCGTCACATATAATCTTGTAGACAAGGACGGCTACGACAAGGCTGTCGAAAAGGCTGAAAAGGAATACGAGGATAAGCTGGCGGCTATGCCGGAAAAGGAAACCGAAGCCGAAACGAAAGCCGAGTCCGAGAGCGATACCGCGCAGGAGCCGACCGAGGCTCTTCCCGAAAAGGACGTTGTGTCCATGAGCGACTATATTAAGGAAAAGAGCGTGGACGTAAAGAACGTCAAGGCGGAAAAGGATAAGCTGGAGATTTCCTTTAATGACCCCGCCGCGTCTGATAATATGGTCGGCTGTTACAACGTGCACCTAAACGGAAAGAAATACGGCGGCGAGGACGTAGTGGTCGATTTGGGCGTTGAATACAAGGAATACGATCTCACCCCGAACATAAAATCCGTACTCTCAAACGCCGAGGAAACAAGGCTGACCTTAACGCTTAACGACGGCTCGTTTGCAGATAAGGTCACAAAGGACGACATAACCCTCTCAGGCTCTTTTGAAAAAATGAAGATAGACAGCCTGAGCTGCTCCGGCAAAAACCTCACAATGCAGCTTACAGGCAAGTCGCAGAAGCCGCAGGGACTTACGACCTATGTTGACGGCTGCGTGGCTGTAAAAGCTCAGGCTGTCAAGGGCGCGGGCTCTGAGATAAAGACTTATGTGCCGATAGAGCTTGTCGGAAAGAGCCTTGACGCGTCCACAATAAAGGCGGACGGCGGCAAAATCACGGCGGAGCTGGAGCTTGTCGGAACATCAACGCCGCTTGAAAAGCTGACGCCCGATGACTTCAAATTTGAAAAGGACGTGACCGTTACCGGCGTTAAAAAGGTGAGCGGTACGAGGGTGGAGCTTACAATGACGGTAAACGGCGCGACGGACGCAACGTCAGCCGCCGCGGTGCTAAACAACCAAAAGCTCAAAATGTCCGGCGAGGACGAGATCACGGTTTCCGCAGCCGAGGCGCATTTTTACCCCGTGTTCGACGGAATAGAAGCAAGCGGCAGCAAGCTGAAATTTACAATCATTGCCTACGCCAGCAACGGGAGCTTTTCAAATGACATAAAGCCCGAGCAAATAAGCCTCGGCGACGACTTTAAAGACGGAAGCGTTGAATCCGTTGAAAGACAGAACGATTCAAGCGCAAAAATCATTTTCACGATCCCCGCAAACGGTCAAAAAGCCGAGTCGTTGGACGTAAACGGAAAAATAACGCTCAAGGCGGGCGCTATGCTCTCTCAGTGGGGAGAGCCGACCGCGAAGGACTCCTCCTACACGAGAAATTACAGTCAGGAAAGCATGGGCAGAGGCAAAACCTGGAAGGATTTTCAATATATAAGAAATTATATAGACGATTATCGAGACCCGGAAAACTTTTACAGAATTTCATGGGAGGAATGGATCGAGTATCTTTCATATCGCGAGTATTTGAGATACGACCGATTCGAGGCAGCGGCACATCCTGAAATTGCAGCGCAAATAAACGAATCCTTTTTAAGAAATTACAGCCAAATTATGAGAAGGATGCCCCGCAACGCAGAGGTCTTAGATGCGTACGTCCGCGGGATCCATGGCTTGTATGATATAGAGCTGCGTGGACTTCCTCTGCAGGAAGAGATGGCTTTAAGCTATTTAAGAGGCTATCATTGGACGATTGAGGAATTTGTTAAGCCGATGAAGATCGGAGTGGCAATAAGCTCGTTCGCACTCGCCGCCTCGGTCATGTCATTATGTGCCGAAATCGGAATCATGGGCGAGAACAAAGAGGCGATCGACGCCGTTAAGGAAACCGAAAAGAAAACCGAGCAGGTAAAGGAAATGGTTGAGGAAGAATATCACAAATTGTGCAACCTCAAGGGAGCGCAGCTCAAGGCGATAGTGACCGAATGCGACGTAAGAATCGGGGATTTAAGGCAGTCCATAAATATGTGTTCTCAGTATTTTAACGAGAAAAGCCGCGAGGATCTCGGGGTTGATACACCGAAGGAGATAGCGCTGGACGGCGAAATCACCCAGTTCGGATATGATACTTCGGTGGCGCTTACGGACGCGTGCAGGCGCAAGGAGGCGGGATATGAAAATTATCACCTCGACTTCAATGAGCTTCAGGAGCAGTTTGAGCTTCTGTGCAATCTTATCCTCCTCGACGACGGAGCCGACCCGCTGACGGCGCTCGACCAGGCGTATGCCAATATAGACAATTTCTCCACCACGTCATATTACGCCAAAAAGGCTTATCGCCTCAGTCTTATCAACTTACTTGACCAGGCGTACTCGCTTATCAATATGTATAAATTGTCAAGCTATAATTTAGAAACCGATGAGGACGGAAATCTCTTAACAACCGTCGGAGATAACGGCGAGGAGGTATATATAACCGAAAATCCGGACGCCTATGACAAAACCGACGAGGATCTTTACAGGGCGGCTCAGGAGCGTCTGATTACAGACGGATATACATATGACGACGGCTGGCTTGAAAACTTTAACAAGTATTTACAGAATATTGACAACGAGGAAATAATCAAGAGCACGGAAGAATATAAAAAGATGTATAAAACCTTTTATAACAGACCGTGGCTGTGCGATTTCCTGTTCAGTATGCAAAATCCCGACTTAGTCAATGTTTTTTACAATTATAAGCTCGAAAATATCGACTTTTCAGATTCCACAAATCCCCTCTTTGCTCAGCTTGGCGTCTGCGTGCAGCTTGCGAATATTAAAGTGAACACCAAGGGTACGGGAATATACAAGGACGAAAACAGTCACTGGGGCACAAGAGAATATTCAAAGTTCTGGACGTATTCTCAGGAGCCGGGTTCAAGCATAACGCATACCGACGAGGCGGCAAAGCCGTATTGCTACTCGCTGAACACGACTGTAACCTGCGTGGATAACTGCTACTACGACGACGATGTGTTCAGAGCCTACACAAACTACAAGGACTATCAAATAGCCGAGTTTTTCAACAGGCTTAAGGACAGCGGCAGAAACCTTGCCGAGGAGCTGACTCTCGCCGGAATACGAATAAACAAGGACTATGTCAATCTCTCGAAGGAGAGAGGCAATGGCGGGGATAATTACGACCCCAACAACCTCTACGGCATTGCGCTGGAGCATTCCACAGCGTCAAAATACGACGCATGGAAGGCTAGAAACTCGTGGAACACATATACAAAGCTCTATTATTGGGACGCAAAGAGCAGAACCGACGCCTGCTCAAAGCCCGTGATGGTGTGGAGAGGGCTTTCCAACGAGGCGAGAAACAAGGTGGCTATACTTATCCCGTAAACGGCGCCGCAGACAAGGACCAAGCATCGTAAACCGCAATTAAATTATTAACGCAGAAGCAGCCGCGGTTAAAGCGAGGCGCAAAACGGCGGCTGCAAGCTAAAAAACTTGACAAGAGGATTGCGATATGAAAAAGAAAATCATAATAAAAAGATTTACCGCATTTACGCTCGCGGCTGTTATGTCGGTTCAGATTTTTGCCGGCTGCTCTTCGGGCAGTAAATCCGACGACAGCGATGAGGATAACGCCCCGATAAAGGCGGAGTCCGTCGCGTTCAGCGAAAGCGGAGATTACAAAACCACCATCACGTCAAGCGAAATCGACCTTTCAAGCATCAAGGCTGAGGACGTTTCCGTCACATATGATTTTATCGACATGGACAGCTACGACAAGGCGGTTGAAAAAGCCGAAAAGGAATACGAGGATAAGCTAAAGGCTATCGACGTGAAACAATCGGACGCGGAAACAGCCTCCGAGGACGAAGACGCGCAGGCGGAAACCGAGGAGCTTCCCGAAATGGACATTGTTCCCATGGGCGACTATATGACGGAAAAAAGCGCCGATGTAAAGAGCGTTAAAGCCGAAAAGGATAAGCTGGAGCTTTCCTTTAAGGATTCCAATGCCTTTGACAATCTGGTCGGCTATTACAACATATATCTGAATGACAAAAAATACGGCGGCGAGGATATAGTTGTCGATTTGAGCGTAGAATATAAGGATTTTAAGCTTACGCCGAATATTGAATCCGTTCTTTCAAACGCCGAGGAAACAAGGCTGACCTTAACGCTTGACGACGGCTCCTTTGCCGATAAAGTCACAAAGGACGACATAACCCTCTCCGGTTCGTTTGAAAAAATGAAAATCGACAGCCTGAGCTGCTCCGGCAAAAATCTCACCATGCAGCTCACCGGCAAGCCTCAGAAGCCGCAGGGACTTACGACCTATGTCGAGGGCTGCGTAACGCTCAGACCGCAGGCTGTCAAGGGCGCGGGCTCTGAGATAAAGGCGTATGTGCCTATAGAGCTTGTCGGCAAGAGCCTTGACGCGTCCACGATTAAGGCAAACGGCGACAGCGTTACAGCCGAATTGGAGCTTATCGGAACGTCAACGCCGCTTGATAAGCTGACGGCGGACGACTTCAAATTTGATAAGGACGTTACCGTTACCGGCGTTAAGAAAATAAGCGACACAAGGGTGGAGCTTACTATGACGGTAAACGGAGCTAAGGACGCAAGCACGGTAGCAGCAGTGCTGAACGATAAAAAGCTCAAAATAGCGGACGAGGACGAGATAACAATTTCAGCGGCGCAGACGCATTATTACCCCGTATTAGACGGAGTGGAAAACAGCGGCGACAATATAAAGCTCACGATAATAGCGTGCGCCGACAACGGGAGCTTTTCAAATGATATAAAGCCGGAGCAAATAGCCCTCGGCGATGATTTTAAAGGCGGAAGCGTTGAATCGGTAAAAAGAGAAAACGATACAACCGCGAAAATTGTTTTCACAATTCCCTCAAACGGTCAAAAAGCCGATAATTTCAGCTTTGACGGAAAAATAACGCTCAAAGCCGGCGCAATGCTGTCTCAGTGGGGAGAGCCGACAACGGAGGACTTTTCTTACACAAGAAATTACAGTCAGGAAAGCGTGGGAAGAGAACCGAAATTCGCTAATGTAACCTTTGGCGGAATGACCGACCCCGACGCCGTTGAAAACATAAACTGGTATTTTAGGCAAGCGTACAATAGATTTAAAACGGAAATTTTAGAGGTAAGCGGCTATGATATTCCTCCGGAGGTCGACATATATTTTGAAAATTATTACAACGACCTCGATAACCTCATCACTGAAATAACGGCGAAAAAATTCCCCAACGGCGCACCGTCGATGGAGGCTGTGGACGCGGCGGTGTCGGTACGAATTCGCAGTATCGCCAATGTGCAGATGACCGGAGCGATTATTGGCTTTCTCGGACTTGCGTTTGCTACCTTCGGGTTGTTAAACGAGATTGGAATAACCGGCGAGAATAAAGAGATGATAAATGCCCTCAAAGAAACCGAAAAGAAAACCGAAAAGCTTAAGGAAATGGTCGAGGACGAATACCACAGATTGTGCAACCTGAAGGCGGCTCAGCTCAAGTCAATAGTGACCGAGTGCGACGTGAGAGTCGGAGATTTAAAGCAGTACATAAATATATGCAAAAAATACTTTAACGAGAAAAGCCTGGAGGATCTGGGCGTTGAAATGCCGGAGGAGCTTTTGGTAGACGGCAAGACAACTCAGTTCGCCTATGACCTTTCGACCGCCGTCGCTGACGCTTGCAGACACAAGGAAGCCGGATATGAAAGCTGCCAGCGCGACTTTAATATGCTTCAAAAGAAATTTGAGCTTGTCTGCAACCAGCTCCTACTTGAGGACGGCGCGGACCCGCTGACGGCGCTCGACCAGGCTTATGCCAATATAGATAATTTCTCCACCACATCATATTACCTCAAAAAGGGTTATCGCGTCAGCCTGCTTGACACTCTTAACGAAGCGCGGGCGCTTATACGCATATACAAAATGGCAAGCTATAACTTTAAAACCAACTCTGACGGCAGCCTCTATACAACGCTTGACAAAAACGGCAAGAAAGTATATGTAGCCGATTCCGGCGCAATAGATATGACCGACGAGGATCTGTTTGAAAACGCAAAGCTGCGCCTGATCTCCGGCGAATACACATACGACGACGGCACGATGGAAAAATACAATCAGGACATGGGCATAAATAATGAGGAAATAGTTAAAAGCACTGCGGAATATAAAAAAATGTATAAAACCTTTTATAACAGACCGTGGCTTTGCGATTTCCTTTACAGCAAGAATAATCCCAACGTTATAAACGCCGTCTACAATTATAAAATTGAGGAGATCGACCTTACGGGATATACCAATCCCTTGTTTGCCGAAATGAAGAGCTGTACGCAGCTTGCGAATATCAAGGTGAACACAAACGGCACGGGTACATATGTCGATGAAAACAGCCACTGGGGTACAAGACAGTACTCAAAGCTATGGGCGTATTCGCAGGAGCCGGGCTCGAGCATAGTGCAGACCGACGAAAATGCAAAGCCGTATTGCTATTCGCTGAATACGACTGTGAGCTGCATTGATAACTGCTACTCCAGCGACGATATGTTCAGAGCCTACACAAATTATAAGGATTATCAGGTCGCCGAGTTTTTCAACAGGCTTAAAGACAGCGGCAGAAATCTGATTCAGGAGCTTACAAACGCCGGAATACCGATAGGCAAGGACTACGCCAACGCGTCGAAGGAGAGGGGAAAGGGCAGCGATAATTACGACCCCGACAACCTATATGGAATTGCCCTTGAGCACACAACGGACTCAAAGTATGACGCGAAAAAGGTTAGAAACTCGTGGAACACATATACAAAGCTGTATTATTGGGACGCGGAGAACAGAAAGGACGTTTCGCCTAATCGCATAATGGTATGGCGCGGACTCTCCGCCGAGCCGAGAAACAAGGTCGCTATATTTATTCCGTAGGCTGTATTGATATTTACATCGCGTTAATGTAAAATAAAAAAAGAAACGCAAGGGCGGGCAGAAACTGCTGTTTCTGTCCGCTCTCGCGCATTTGACCGATATTACGGATAAATTCGGAATCTACAAGGAGTAGTAGCTTGTGAAGCAAAAAAAATTAAGAATAAAAATCTTCTCTCTGCTCTTAGCGCTCGCGCTGATTTTTACGTCCTTTCCGGCTTGCTCGAACGCAGGCGAGAAGAAAGAGGATAACAGGGACAACCGCACCGTG
>CANPZK010000047.1 GCA_947588875.1 uncultured Clostridia bacterium | reverse complement strand
GCCATCATTCCGGCAATGTACGACACCTCAAGCGAATGATTGAGTACGTTTTGACCATAGCTCGTGCGGTAGCGCAGTCTGCCAAGGAGCTTTACAAGCTCCGGATGTATTCCGTTTACGCCCGCCTCTATTACCGTGCGTTCGCCCTCCTGCTTTATGGTGTGCTCGACCTCGCGCTTCGCCTTTTCGACCATTTCCTCAATTCTCGCGGGGTGTATCCTGCCGTCGGTTATGAGCTTTTCAAGCGCCACTCGCGCTATCTCTCTCCTCACCGGCTCAAAGCACGAAAGCGTTATCGCCTCCGGCGTATCGTCGATTATCAGATCGACTCCCGTCAGGGTTTCTATCGTGCGGATATTTCTTCCTTCGCGCCCGATTATGCGCCCCTTCATTTCGTCATTCGGAAGCGGAACTACGGACACGGTAGCCTCCGCGACCTGGTCGGCGGCACAGCGCTGAATGGCAAGCGATATTACCTTTCTCGCCATTTTCTCGGATTCCTCCTTGAGCTGCTGCTCATAATCAAGGATCCGCGCCGCCTTTTCGTGCGTAAGCTCCTCGTCAAGCTGGCTCAGCAAATGCGCCTTTGCCTGCTCCGCCGTGAAGCCCGAAATTTTTTCAAGAACCTCAAACTGGCTCTTCTTGACCTTTTCCGCCTCTGCAAACCGCTCGTCGGCAGCTTTCAGTCTTTTTGCAACATTCTCTTCCTTCGCCTCGAGATTTTCCATTTTCTTGTCAAGAGCCTCTTCCTTGTTTTGGATTCTTCTCTCCTGACGCTGAACCTCGCGCCTTCTCTCGGCGATCTCTTTTTCAGATTCATTTCTAAGACGATGCAGCTCGTCTTTTCCTTCTAATATGGTTTCTTTTTTCTTCGCCTCGGCGGACTTCATCGCCTCGCCGAGTATCCTTTTTGCCTCCTGCTCAGCCGAGCCTATCTCCTTTTCGGCAACTTTTTTTCTGTATTCCCCGCCTATAAAGAAGCCTGCGGCGCAGCCTGCCGCCGCAAAGACTATGAACAGAATTATACACAACCATATTTCCATCTGAATGACACCTCCTTCATTTGTCGATTTTTAAGTAATTAATTTCAGTAATGCGAACAACTCCGAAGATGCCGTTATTAATCCGTATTCAGTTTTTAAAAATATTTAAAAAATATACTAAATAAACTCAAACAGCTTATGAAACAATGACAATCCGCCACGCGCGGTTTTTTCAAAAACAAATCATTCGTTTATCTATATAATAACGGCGTCCTTAAGAGCCGAACAAAAATGTTACGCCGCAATAAAGCGGCTTTGGATCTATCCCCTGCTTAATGCGCGCAGATGCGGCGCACGATATGCAAAATATATCCTTTTATATTGTACAGTCAACGCGGCAAAAAGTCAAGCTCGATTAGGACTTGGCGCGTATTTTTGTGCATTATTCAGGTTTATCGCATAATAATTTGTTTAAAAATTAACGCAAAAATCAACCGGAGAATTAAAACTGCTTTTTGACGCGCCCAAAGCGGCGGCGAACGCCGGGGTGTATGCGCTCCGCAGGCGGGCGGCGACCGGCGCGGCGAAGCCGCGCGAAAAACGCGGCGCGGCACGGTCGTTCCCCGAGGCAAAAACGCTGTCCGCCGCGTTTTTGCCCGCTTTCCGCGGAGCGGAAAGCGGGCGGTCGCCGCCCGCCTGCGGAGCTTCCCGCGCAAACTTCTCCGCGATATGCTCTATCCGCCATTCCCCAAGCGCGAAAATAAAACCTCTCTTAAAAATTTTTTTGGAAAATTTTTGTTAATTTTTTGTCAAGTACTTGTATTCTTACAAGAAATGCTATATCATATTATTGCTATGATTTATAAGATAGCAATTCTATTAAAAGTTTTGCAAAAACACAGGAGGTAAATCATTATGTCAGTTAAAGTTGCTATTAACGGTTTCGGCCGCATAGGTCGTCTTGCGTTCAGACAGATGTTTGGCGCAGAGGGTTACGAGGTTGTTGCCATCAACGACCTTACAGACCCCAAAATGCTTGCGGATCTTCTCAAGTATGATACCGCTCAGGGCGGCTACTGCGGCAAGATCGGCGAAAACCTTCACACTGTTGAGGCGGGCGAGAACTCAATCATTGTTGACGGCAAGGAGATCACCATTTATGCTAAGCCGAACGCAGCCGAGCTCCCCTGGGGAGAGCTTGGAGTAGACGTTGTTCTTGAGTGCACAGGCTTCTATTGCTCAAAGGCTAAGAGCCAGGCTCACATCGACGCGGGCGCGAAGAAGGTAGTTATCTCCGCTCCGGCAGGCAACGATCTTAAAACTATCGTATACAGCGTAAACGAGAAAACTCTTACAGCCGACGACGCTATCATCTCTGCGGCTTCATGCACAACAAACTGCCTCGCCCCGATGGCTGACACTCTCAACAAGTACGCTGAGATCCAGAGCGGCATCATGAGCACAATCCACGCTTACACGGGCGACCAGATGATCCTTGACGGACCGCACAGAAAGGGCGACCTCAGAAGAGCAAGAGCCGGCGCCGCCAACATTGTTCCTAACTCAACAGGCGCTGCAAAGGCTATCGGTCTTGTTATTCCGGAGCTTAACGGCAAGCTCATCGGCTCGGCGCAGAGAGTTCCTGTTCCGACAGGCTCAACAACTATCCTCACAGCCGTTGTTAAGGGCAGCGACGTTACCGTTGAGGGCATCAACGCCGCTATGAAGGCTGCCGCTTCCGAGTCGTTCGGCTACAACGAGGATCCTATCGTTTCCTCAGACGTTATAGGTATGAGATACGGCTCACTCTTTGACGCAACTCAGACAATGGTTGCCAAGATTGCCGACGACCTTTACGAGGTTCAGGTAGTTTCCTGGTATGACAATGAAAACAGCTACACAAGCCAGATGGTTAGAACTATCAAATATTTCGCAGAGCTGTAATTAAAGTCTTAAAACACAAAAGATACAGGGGGCGGCGTGTTTGCGCCGCCCTCAATTTGTCGATAACCTTATTCATCGGGATAAAATTAAAGCCTTCGCCCGCCGCGCGGCTTCTTGCGGCAACTATTTATATTGACATAACCGAGGAAATACGATAAAATGTTTTAAGAACACAAAAGTTGAAAGAGGTGAATTCACCGTGAAAAGAATTCAGACGATCCAGACAAGAGATCTTGCTAAGTCCGCCGAGAAGGGCGGCTGCGGCGAGTGCCAGACGTCATGCCAGTCAGCCTGCAAAACATCATGCGGCATTGCGAATCAGCAGTGCGAAAAGAGCAAAAAATAATTGCCCTCGCATAGTTTAAAGATTTGACTCAATAATCGCT
Organism: uncultured Clostridia bacterium; assembly: GCA_947588875.1. Classification (GTDB taxonomy): domain Bacteria; phylum Bacillota; class Clostridia; order Oscillospirales; family Acutalibacteraceae; genus UBA7067. The sequence continues at coordinate 11,202 of CANPZK010000047.1, read as the reverse complement.
GTATGGCGGAAGCTGTGCGGCGATTTTTCTCTACGAAAAGAAGGTGCAAAATGATCCATCAATACAAGCTCAACGGATATAACATAGTCCTCGACGTGAACAGCGGCAGCGTTCACCTTGTCGATGACGCGGCATACGACGTTATCGCTCTCTACGGCAAAAAAACGGCGGACGAGATTGCAAACGAAATCACCGCAAGGTACTCAGATATTACGCGCGGCGAGGTTTTTGAGCTCCTTGACGACATAATCTCACTCAAGGAGCAGGGCAAGCTCTTTACAGAGGACAAGTATCTCTCGATCGCGTCGGAGCTGCAAAGCCGCCCGACCGTGCTCAAGGCGCTCTGCCTGCACATAGCTCACGACTGCAACCTCGCCTGCAAGTACTGCTTCGCCGGCGAGGGTGAATACTGCGGCGACCGCTCGCTTATGAGCTTTGAGGTCGGGCGCGCGGCTCTCGATTATCTCATTGACCACTCCGGCACGAGAAAGAACCTTGAGGTCGATTTCTTCGGCGGAGAACCGCTGATGAATTTCGGCGTGGTAAAGCAGCTCGTGGAGTACGCGCGCAGCCGCGAGAAGGAAAGCGGAAAGAATTTTCGGTTTACACTGACGACTAACGGCATACTTCTTGACGACGAGGTAATGGATTTTGCCAACCGCGAGATGCACAACGTCGTTTTGAGCATAGACGGCAGGCGCAAGACCAACGACAGAATGCGCGTCAGCCGAAACGGCAAAGGCAGCTACGACGTTATTCTGCCGAAATTTCTTGAAATGGCTGAGCGCCGCAATCAAAAGGATTATTACATACGCGGGACCTACACCCACTACAACACTGATTTTTCCGAGGATATTCTCCACCTTGCAGACCTCGGCTTTAAACAGCTTGCAATGGAGCCTGTGGTTGCTTCGCCGGACGCCGACTACGCCTTGAAGCAGGAGGATCTGCCCGTACTGTTCGAGCAATACGAAAGGCTCGCCGTCGAGATGCTTCGCCGTCACAGAAACGGCAACGGCTTTAACTTCTTCCACTATATGATAGATCTAACCGGCGGTCCGTGCATATACAAAAGGGTCGCGGGCTGCGGAGTAGGTACGGAATATATGGCTGTCACCCCTTGGGGGGATTTTTACCCCTGCCATCAGTTCGTCGGAGATCCGAAATATCTTATGGGCAACGTGTATGACGGAGTTACCAACACGGAGGTTTGCAGCGAATTTAAGAAATGCAACGTGTACGCGAGGAAGGAATGCAACGACTGCTTTGCCCGTCTGTTTTGCAGCGGCGGCTGCGCGGCTAACGCCTATCATTCGACCGGCAGCGTAACCGGCATTTACGAGCTTGGCTGCGAGCTGCACCGCAAGCGGATAGAGTGCGCTATAATGCTTAACGCGGCGATCAGTTTAGACAATGCGGAGCAGGAGGAACGAGCCGCTCAGGACAATTCCTGAAACTGATTTGCTCGCTGTAAAATCCCGCCCCTAAGTGCAGGAGGGAAGGCGGCTGTCGCATAAACGTCTCGGTCAATTTGAGCGCGGAACAGGGACTCAGGCGGCGATTGCAAATTTCCGCCTGCGGCGGAAATTTGCCGAAAAACGCGGCGGGCGCAAACGGCTCTGACAGGGGAAGGCTTCCTGCTCTCCGCCGCGTTTTTCCCGCGCGGCTGCGCCGCGCCGGTCGCCGCCCGAATAACCCCTCCTCACGCCGACAGATAAAACGAGATCATGCGACAGCCTGTGTTGTGATGCCCGCAAAAAATTCGCGGGAGAAAAAGCCTAACCGATTCAATACAGGAGCAAAGGCGATAAAGGCAATTATAGTCCTTCGGTGGCATGAGCAAACCTGTTTTCTCTATGCAATTTTGATTCGGAGCCTGCCTTTGCGCGCATATCGCGCATTATTTTTCCTTAAATCTTGATTTTTCACTTTGCTTGTGATAAAATAATCATTGCCGATTTACGCCGGTGTGGTGGAATAGGCAGACACAAGGGACTTAAAATCCCTCGGACGAATAATCCGTACCGGTTCAAGTCCGGTCACCGGCACCAAAAGAGGCGCAGACTTTGCTCTGCGCCTCTTTTTTTATATATTTACCTAAACGTAGCCTAAATTGAGTGTAAAACGGGATAAAAAAGCGAAGCCTAAAGCCTCGCCTTAGTCTCGCCTTTTTATATAAATTATTGTTAGGTTTTACAAAATATGATATAATTCGCTTGTCGGGCTCCTCCCACAGAGAGGAGGTGGACCTATGAGTTACATATTTTCGTTAATTGCTTCTGTCGCGGCAGGCGTGATTATTCACATCGTCTGCAAGTGGATTGACAAGAAGTAGCCCGACGAAATCCCAAATGAAACCCCCGAAGGATTACGCCCTTCGGGGGTTTCGCTTGCGTGAACCTATGTACATATTTTCGTTTTGCTTTCGCACCTTTATTATAATACCTCAAATTTTATATGTCAACACCTTTATTTTAGTACCAACCGGCTTCTCTGATTACAACTTCCCGTTCCTCATAGTGTCCCTGTACGGGGACGGTTAATGTTGTTCGATTTTACAAACTATGATATAATTCGCTTGTCGGCTTCTTCCGTCAGGAAGGAGGTGGAAAGTGTGGGATACATACTGTCTTTCGTCGTGAGTGTGTTGGCACGTGTAGTTGGTTACTGCATATGCAAATGGTTAGACGCTCACAATAACAAGCCCGACGACTAGCCTAAAGGCGCACGCAGAAAGTACCAGTTTCTGTGTGCGCCAAATTTTTCACTAAAAAAAGCCCCTCTAAGGAGTACCAGTCCTTTGAGGGGCTTTGCGTGTCAGTGTGGACACACTGTCTTTCGTATCCATTTATATAATAGCCCTTTTTTTAGTATATGTCAATATCTCGAATTCAATAAATAACTGATTGTAAACTCCCCAGCTTCTTCGCCTTTTGCTGAATTTATTTTGCGCTGCGCCGCAGAAAGCTCACCTCAGTTCATATAGTAAAGCCCCTGACCATGAGGATACAAGAATTTTGTTTGCGGAAATTTCGCGGACCTTTTCTACGCCATACCCTATGGTGAACTGATCTATGATTTTTCGAGAGAGCATATCGTATGCTATCACCCGATGATCGGTGGCGATATAAGCGACGGTTCTATCCTTTGCGAGCGCAACATCTCTAACGCAGTCCGAAAAAGCGATATGCTCCATACCGAGCTTCGCGGACAATTCTCTAATCTCCGTTTTCTGTTCCTCCGTGTAAAGAGAGCCGCTCAGCACATCTGAAAAGGAGATTTCGTATTCCCGCTGCGTTTTCAGGCTTTTCCTGTTTTTAAGTCTGCCGCAAAAATCATATACAAAAACCGAGCTATCGGTATAGAGTTCGAGCCACCCGTGTTTTTCGTTAAATATTGAGCGTGTAAGAATATCGTCAAAACCTTCAAGTACAAATTCTTCAAAACATCTGCCGTCATACCAAATCAGATATTCCTTCAAATCCTGCCGATTGAAGCCGACGAGATAATATTCCTGTAAGGAAGGCACGGAGTGAATCTCGGTCAGACAATACTTTTCGCTCAGTTTATCCGTAAATTCGGAAAAATCGTCTGCGTTATAGATTCGCAGAGCCGAGTTTAACGTCTTGCCGTTGGTAACGCAAGTAAGGATATACTTCCCGTCCAACGACCAGCAGCCCATTCCCTCCAGCTCATGGTTATAAGGCACCTTTATTGTCACCCTGCCAATCGGTTCAAGCGAGGGAAAGGCATTGACATAAAACCGATTTTCGTTGGACAGTATTAGGATTTTATCCTTCTGCGGCGACGCCTCGCCTGTGTAAGCGTAGGAGAATGCGCCGCAGGAGCGAATGAAGTTTAGATTGCCGTCAAATAACAGCACCTGACTTCCGGTGAATCCGACGAGATACCCGTCAGAAAAAATGAAATTTTTGCACCGGCTTAGCCGAGAATTTTTGATGCGTGATAGCCTCATTCAAAATCGCTCCTTTCCCGATAGTTTCCATTTGGTCTTATGTTCAGGTTACTAACATAAATATCGCAGCATATTTTGGCTTTTATCGTTTAATAGTCAGCTCGTCATTCCTCACCGTCACTATCAATTTTCACCGCTCATATCACTGTCCTTGTACTCGTCTTTGTACTCGTTCTTATCCTTATCCTCGTCCGCGTCTTTTGCCTTTTCGGCGCTCTTCGCAATCTTCATCTCGCCGCGCTTTTTGCCGAAGGCGTATATCGCCGCCGCCAAGCAAACCACACATATCGCGGCGACAAATCCGCATATGAACAGCGTGTTATCAGACTGTGTATCGCTCGCAGAGCCAAGGCTCACGGCTTCGCCGGATTCGGTAAGCGCCGAATGCGTGCCGTAGGAGCCGTCGGAGCCGGAATCCGACTTTGACGATTTCGGCGACTTGCTTGAGCTTTTGCTCGACGATGATTTATCCTTAGAGCTTGATTTCGAGTCGCCGCTCGAGCTTGAGGATGACTTTTTGATCTCCGCCGCGCTCGCCTGTCCGACCGCGCCCGATATTTTCTCCTGAAGCTCCACCGTGTACTCAAAGCCGTAATCGCACGAAAGCCGCTTTTCATCGGCGCTCACAGCCTGTTCTCCGTAAAGGCTCAAAAACGCGGTGCAAGGATTATCAAGCGCTTTGAATTTAACCTCGATTATTTCGCTGTCGCCTGCGGACGATATTCCCCTCGTGTTTAAATATACTATTTTTAAATTTCCGTTTTCGCAGTATTCCTCAATTTGACCGGCGGCGCCCTCGCAAAGCGACGCGGACGAAAACTCCATGACCGACGAATCAAAGCAAAGAGTAAATATCATCGCCGCCAGGCGGCTGCCGCCGGAAACGGCTATTTTCGTCTTAAAGCTCTTGCCCGTCTGCACCTTGTTGTCCACGCGCAGCGAATAGCCGACGTCTGCGGCAAGGCAATTTATTGCGGAAAACAACATCAGAATTACCGCCGCCGCGAGCGCAGTCGCTCTCCTAAAATATGAACGCCGTATATGGCGGCTTTGCTTTATAATTTGTTTTAGGCATTGTTCCTTCATATCTCGCCCTCCCGCCTTTTTAATTTGATATTTCATTTCTCATAATTGCCATAATTTTATTATATAAAACAAAACGCCGATTTCAATACCAAAGCATTAAAATCGACGGATTATTATTGAATAAATTACCGGTCGGCCGCGTATTACTCCGCCTCGGGCATACCGAGCTCGGCGAGCTCCGCACGGAGGCGGCTCTTCATCTCCTTAAGCTCCGCAGAAGTCGGGCGGTTATCATCGGCGTACATCTTCTCCATCGGATACCACCAGACGGGGCCCTTGCCGTTGTTGCCGTAATTTTCGATGTCCCCCGTCCTGCGCGGATAGAGATGCCAGTGCAAGTGCGCGTCGCCCATACCCAAAAGCTCATAGTTCATCTTCTCCGCTCCAAAGGCCCGACTTGTCGCCTGAGCCACAAGTACCATCTCCTCCATGAATTTCGCCCGCTCCTCCGGCTCAAGGTCAAAAAGCTCCGTTTTTCCCTCGTGGCGCTTATATAAAAACAGCGTGTACCCAAAAAAGTGCTGGTTGTCGCCCAAAACTACATAGCCCGTCTTTAGCTCCGCCACAAAATACGGGTTCGTTCCCGCCTTGATTTGTTCGATTCTGTCGCAAATTAAGCACATATTTATCCTCCTATTTGAGCTTTGACCTGCTGACGATGACTCGTAATGTTTCCTGTTTGCACTTCGAACAGCAGAGTGGATAGTTTTTGAGAACGGTATTCTCTCTAAGCCTGTCACAGATCTTTACCCTGCAATCAGAGCGGCGTATCCATTCAGTTGTTTCCATAGGTATATCCTATATACTTCTTGCAATTATTCCAACATAACACTTTTGATCGGTAGTTTCTTTATCCGCCGAGAATAGCCGTACATGGCAATTTCATAAGTGAGGATAAACAAGCCTAATGTGATTGCGCACGCCGTAAAATCGAAGTTATATTCGGGTACATTTTCCACATCGGCAAATACAATCGTTACCATGATTTTTAATAACGCATACTGATAGACCGTGCCTATCACAAATCCGATATAAGAAAACAGTCTATAACCTCCGAGAACCGCCTTACTGCAATCACTGTGTTTATAACCGAACACCCTCATCATAGCAATGGTTTTCGTGTTTCCTTTTATTACGCTGGAGAGCGATAGAAATAGGGTCACAAAGGCGAGGATTAAGCCTATCGTCATTATCATGATTGCCATTGTTTCGCTCGAAAGATCTTTCATGGACATTGACATCTGCACCATAGCCGAGAAACAAAACGCCGAAAATGCGATAAAGAACACAAGCGATTTTCTGCCTCTTACGGTACTCCTTGTTAATTCTGTCAGAAAAGGCATATCCTTTGTTTCCTTTTTGCTTACCTTTGTCTTATACTCACGCTTTTCCTTCAGCAAATCAATCACGGGTGTTTTAAGTCTGAAACAGGAATATATAACTGCTAAAGCCGCAAAGCTGATTGCAGGTACACCGACCAAAAGTAATGCCAAAAGAGGGTGAAACTGCACCTTGATTTTTGGGAAAAGGTGTTCGGCATTTTGCAATTCATAGAAACTCGGAAGATAGAGAAATGCCAGCACATATCCCAAAGCGCAGCCGACGAAAACACTTAATCCAAACACCCAAAAGTGCTTTGCGATTTTGGAGTTAGAATATCCGAGTGCTTTCAGTATTCCAAGCTCTTTGCCGTGCGTATCTATGTAGTTCTTGACATAAAACAGGAGCATAATGACTGATGTTATGGCTAAACAACCACCCGAAACGGCTGCAACGACCTTCCCCGTCGAAACTTGCGCCTGATACATCACCATGCCGACCTCCGTCGTGATTTCGCCTTTCAGCGCCGCGACGTCGATATTGTAACTCAGAAACAGCGTGCATACGAAAACAGCACAGCAAGCGATAATGGATATACCAATCAGTTTGAGCGCGTCTTTCATTCCTACAACCATACCATCACCACCCGATCTCATAAGCGGTCTTTTGCTTTTCGCTTCTAAAAACCTCGGATATTTTCCCGCTGCTCATTTTTACGACTGTGTTCGCCATTTCTGCTATATTCTGATTGTGCGTCACCATCACAATGGTAAAGCCATATTCTTTATGCAGCTTGCATATATAGTCAAGAACCTGTCGGCCTGTTTGTTCATCTAATGCGCCTGTCGGCTCGTCTAAAAACAGCACCTTTGGCTTTTTCGCAAGCGCACGGGCAACGGAAACTCTTTGCTGCTCACCGCCCGAAAGTTCGCTTGGATATTTCTTTGATTTATCTTCAAGTCCTACGGCGGTTATAATTTCCCTATATTCCCGATTGCCCGCAAGGTCAGCTCCCATTCGCACATTCTTTTCGACCGTCATATTCGGGAGCAGATAATACTGTTGGAAGATAAAACCGATATTGTCCTTGCGGAACTGTGTCAATTCTCCATCGGACAATTTTGTAATATCGCTTGTTCCATATACAACGCTTCCGCTGTCGGGGCGTTCCAGTCCCGAAATTACATTCAAAAAGGTGGATTTACCCGACCCCGACGCACCTAAAATAACGGTGAAATCCCCATCGGCAATTTGCAAGCTGATCCCTTTCAGCACTTGATTTCTATTTCCACCGGCTCCATAAGATTTTGTAATGTCTGATACTGTAATCATTTTGCTTTATCTCCCTTGATTTCTTTCAGCAAGCTCCTGAAAACCTCGGTCATCATGCCGCTGATTTCCTCGGCGGTAAAGGAACACATATTTGTTGCACAAAGCACTGCTATCCCGTGGGTGTATATCCACAAATGCCGGTAAAGGTTTTCAGCGTCTTTCATGCCGAGTCCATATCCGCTCTGAACGGACTGCAATATTTGCTCATAGCTTTCATCTATAATTGGGAGAATACCCGCAACAGGCGGCTTCTGCGGCTGTTCTGACATAAAGAGCAATTGAAACAGCTTTGGCTCTTTGATAGCAAATATGATGTACTGCGTACCTACGCCCTTAAATGCCAATTTTTGATGCAGTCCGACCTGAATATACTCGGCATAGAGCGCTTTCGCCGCCTTTTGCACTTCTGTTTGTACTTCCTCCATATTTTCAAATACGGTAAAAATCGGCTTCGGTGATGAACCCAGCTTTGCCCCGAGCGCCCGTGCCGTGAGAGCGTTTATTCCTTCTTCTCTTGTTAAATCCAAAGCGGCTTTTATGATTTCTTCTCGTGTAAACTTGCATTTTGGCGGCATGGTCTATCCTCTCATAATCAGAAACTTATGTTTCGCAACATCTGTTTTTAATTATACCTGATAGGAAGGGGAAAGTCAAGAGAAACAGCAGGAGTTCCTGAAAAGTTTGCTTTCCGGACATATAGGCAAAATTAGAGCCGATAATCCGTGAGGTATCTCACAAATCCCGATTTTTCGCTCCGCTTTGCTTCTTGCAAGCGGGAGTGAATTTATATTGTCGCTTTCAATACTCGGCATAATCCCGTATTTTCTCTATAACGCCCAAATAATCATGCGCCGTACCGCTAAAGTGTTCGGGGTCGATTGGGTGATGAATGTTATATAGGATTCCTGTTTTGCCGGTACGACCCAAATCATTTTCGTCAAGATGGCGTTCATCTATATGCACCTTCACAATCTCAAGACACATCAGGACATAATCGTCTCCCTCGGCTATCTCCTTTTCCCACTTGACCTTGCACTCAAGATTGATAAAGCATTCCTCTATCATCGGCGCGTTGACCATATCCGCTTTTACGGCGGTCATGCCTGCCGACGCAATCTCGTCATCGTCAAACTGATTATGCCGGATGGTCGCCATACACTTGTCGTAAAGTTCGGCGGACATGAAGTTGATAACCGCTTCCTTCGTTTCGTGAAGAGTTTGGTATAAATGTCCATATTTGCTGACGGCGGAGACGATGGCATAAAAGCCATTCTTGCCGCCCGTGAATGTAGTCCAGGACTGCATACAGGCATTCGTCAGTCCGTTGCTCTTGTAGGACGTGATTATAAGCAGCGGCGACGGAATCTGCGCCACAAATTCCATCCAATGGAACCCGTACATTTCCATGCCGTTCATGGATTCCGGCAATGCGCTATACTCTTTTTTCAAAATACAACCCCTCCGTATATTTTCGATTTTTATCTTTGTCCACTTCAGTCAAGTGGGAATTTTATTATGCGGAAATATGCGGAAATTTTTTTACCCTCACGCCTTCAGCCGGTTCATCCATCTGCGGCGCTTGAAAACTACGAGGGAAACGGCAAAGCGTACGCACTCCTCCAGCGACAGGGTAAAATAGACAAGAGGGATCGGCCAGTGTAACACAAAAGCTGTCAAAAGCCCCAGCGGAACGCCGAAGACCCATGTGCCCATCAGGTCTATGACCATGACATATGTCGTTTTTCCTCCGCTGCGCAGTATGCCGCTGCCGATAATCATATTCAGCACCTTAAAGGGCATAACAGCGGCGTAGGCGGTGAGGATTTGAACCGTCAGCTCTCTTACGTCCGCATCCTCTTTAAAAACGCATACATACAGAGGGCTTATACAGAAAATCACCACGGACAACAGCACGGAGCCAAGCAAGCCGTAGAGCAGGAGCTTTTTCGACTCTCGGTAGGCATTCTCCCTGTCCCCGTCGCCAAGGCGCTTGCCGATGAGTATAGCCGCCGCCTGACTTAAGCCGCACAATGCTCCTATTGCCAAGGACTGCACGGGATTTGTCAGCGTCATGGCGGCGCTGGCGTTTGTGCCTAAGTGTCCGTAAATGCCCGCGTACACATTTTCGCCCAACACCCACATAAATTCACTTACCAAAAGCGGCAGAAGCATGGAAAGATACTGCCCCCATGCAAAGGGAGCCGCCGCAGTATTTTTTACTCTCTCACGATATTTAAGATACATTACGAGTATGAACAGAAGATAAACAAGCTGTGAAATAAGCGTTGCCAGCGCCGCACCGGTTACTCCGAGAGCCGGCGCGCCAAGATTCCCGAAAATCAGTATCCAGTTCAGTCCCGTGTTGACAGCCGCCGACGCGATACCGGCGTAGAGCGGGAGGGCGGCTTTTTCTATGCACCGCAGGTGAGTGGAAAGAATGGTGATTACCGCCGTTGGGAAGAAAGTACCTGACACGATAAACAGATAACGCCCCGCCGCCTCCGCCGCAGCGGCGTCGTCGATATAAAGACTCATGATTTGCCTCGGGGCCATGGCGCCTATCAGTGTGAACAGCGCGGCGAGTATAAGGCAAACCCGCAGGTTAAAAATTATACTCCTGCGCGTTTCGGCGGCATTTTTCTGTCCTATATACTGTGAGATCATTATTCCCGCCACAGCGCCCACTGCGGACACTACCACGTTGAATATCGAGGTGAATTTCCCTGCCAGTCCGACTGCGGCGACCTCCACGCCCCCAAGCTGACCTATCATCACCTGATCCACCACTCCGAAGGACGCTTGCAGCATTGATTGCAGCGCAACCGGCACAGCCAGCACAATGACATTTCGCAAAAAGCTCTCTCGCTTTGATTTAATCATTTTCTGTTCTCCCCTATCCATTTGACCGCGAAATCCGCCGCTTTTCTTTGGCGCATAAAGGTAAGCGTACCGTTTCCGATAGCGCTTTAGCGACGAATCGGGTCAAGGCTTTTCCATGACTGAGCGGGCAGTTGACCATTATCGTCTTTCCTGTCCTCACGCCAATAATTTTGAGTTTATCAAGAATATCCTTTTTAAGTACGATTTTTCGTTCCATTTCAGCCTCCGCGATTATAAGAAATCCCTCTGTCAGTTTCAAGTATAACCGACAGAGGGGTTCTTTTCAAAACTTAAATCCGTAAGCGCCGACAAAAACGCGGGGCTATTTTTGTTTAAAATATCAGCAAGACGGAGTCTGCAACCCGTTTTAGATGGCTCTTGTGCTGTCGCGAATAACTAAAGACGTGGAAAGAGTGATAACAGGCTCCACCGGCTCTCCCTCACGAAATTTCCTTATCGCGTCCAGCGCCGCCCGCGCGCGCTCAACATTGTCCTGACGGACAGAGGTCAAAGACGGGTAGACCATGCCGCAAAGGGGCGTGTCGTCAAATCCGGCGACGGAGATCTCGCCCGGCACATCGACGCCGCTGCTTTGCAGAAAATGTATG